>CABUAS010000015.1 GCA_902489595.1 uncultured Oscillospiraceae bacterium
ACTAGTCAATTTATGATATTTTTATAATATCCAATAATATAAAGCAAGTCAACACAAAGGAGGACAAAAAAGTGATAATTTGTAAAAATAATATATTTATTCTTGAAACAAAAAATACGCATTACGTTATAGGTGTTGATAAATTCGGCACTAACCGACATTTATACTGGGGCAGAAAATGCAACGAAAATGATTATTTTATCAAAGAATTTTCCGATCAGGTTTCGCAAATACCTGCACTTGATGAACTGAAGCAGGAATACACACCGTTCGGCAAAACGATGTACAGAGGCAGTGCAGTTAAGGCTGAATTTGCAGACGGCTGCCGTGACATCTGCCTGAAATTTGACGGTTATAATGCAGGAGAAAACACACTGGCACTTAATTTTTCAGACGAAGAATATCCCCTTTCAATCACGCTGAACTACGAAATTTCAGATGACAATGATATTATTACACGATGGACTGACATTCAGAATAATTCAGCAGAACCGATTTATTTTGAAAAGCTTTTCAGTGCCGAATTCAATCTGCCGTCAAAAAAGCCGTACATATTCAAAAACACAAACGGCGCATGGGGCGGCGAAAATATTGAAACAAATACAAAACTTGAAAGCGGCACATTTGTAAGCGAAAGCAGAAAAGGCATTTCGGGTCACAATCAGTCACCCTATTTCATTGCATATCAGAATGCCGATGAAAAACAGGGCGACGTTTACTTCGGCGCACTCGCCTACAGCGGTAATTTTAAAGTAAATGCCGAAAGAGATTTATTCTCCACCACAAGAATTATCATCGGTATGAGCGACTTTGATTTTAAATTTCTGCTTAAAGCAAATGAAAAATTCAGCACACCTAAGGTTTTCTGCGGTTACACTCAGGGCTTCGGTGAAATGACAAGGCAGATGAACAAATTTGTAATCAGCAATGTTTTACCGAAAAGCTTTAATGATAAACCGCTGCCTGTGCTTTACAATTCATGGGAGGCAACGGAATTTGATGTAAACTGTGATAATCAGTCTGCACTGGCTGAAATTGCAGCAAAAATAGGCGTTGAGCTTTTTGTTATGGACGATGGCTGGTTCGGCAAAAGAAACAATGACCGTGCGGGACTCGGCGACTGGTTCGTAAACAAAGACAAATTTCCGAACGGACTTGATGAACTTATCGGCAAAGTAAACGCACTCGGAATGGATTTCGGCATCTGGGTTGAGCCCGAAATGGTGAACCGTGACAGTGATTTATACAGAGCACACCCCGACTGGGCATATCATTTTGACAAAAGATATTCAAACGAAATGCGCAACCAGCTCATACTTAATATGACAAGAAAAGATGTGCAGGAATACCTGTTTAACTGTCTGAATGATTTGCTGACAGACTACAATATTAAATATGTTAAATGGGATATGAACAGACCCTTTTCAGAGGTCGGCGCAGAAAATCTTGACTGCCCGCAGATGCTCTGGCATCTTCACACAAAAGCAGTTTATGATATTGTTGATAAGCTTAAAGAACTGCACCCCGACGCAGCAATCGAAAGCTGTTCATCAGGCGGCGGCAGAACCGACCACGGCGCACTTTCTCACTTTGACATGACGTGGCCGAGCGACAACACCGATGGTATAGACAGAATGACTATTCAAAAGGGCTATTCCCTGTTAAAGCCTGCCAAAACGATGCGTGCGTGGGTAACCGATATTGCAGGCATCAACAAGCCGTGCTCACTTGATTTTCGCTTTAACATTGCAATGCAGGGATCGCTCGGCATAGGCGGAAATTTAACAAAATATTCCGAAGAAGAGCTTGAAATCTGCAAAAGAAACATTACACTTTACAAAGAAATACGAGACCTTGTTCAGTTCGGCAATCTTTACAGAATTATGGACACAGATGAAGATGAAATTCTGTTTAACCACTATGTAAATGATGATAAAACAAAAAGCGTTGCCTTTATCGCATCAAGAGGCACAAGATTCTACAAAAAAAGCATGCCTATGTATTTTGACGGTCTTGATGAAAATAAAATCTACTCGCTTACAATAAACAATGAAACTTATAAAAAATCAGGTGCATATCTTATGAATGTAGGTATTGACTTGGAAATCAGAGGAGCGTATTATAATAATATAATAATTATTAATGAGGTGTAACCTATGAAAAAAGGTGTAAAAATTTTAGCAGGCGCTTTGGCAGGCTTTATTGCAGTGGCAGGAATTACTGCAGGTGCAATTTACAAAAAAACAGACAGCATAATTATGAAGGAAAGCGATTTTCCTAAATTCTATATAAAAGATGAAGACGCTGTTTATTTTCTGAATACCGGCAGTTCAGACGCTGTTATTTTACAGAGCGGCGGTCACTATGCAATGATTGATTCAGGCGAAGATACAGATAACCCAAGAAATCTGCCTGACCTTGAATTACCCGGCTATGAAGAAGATGTTCTGAACTTTCTTAAAAGAACATTCAGTGATTATGACGGCAATGTTCACCTTGATTTCATTCTCGGCACTCACAGCCATTCAGACCATATCGGCGGTTTTGACACAATAATCAATGATGATAAGGTGTTTATCGACAAAGCCTACCTGAAAGAATACCGCAGTGAGAATATAAGACAGATGGAAATTGACGAATGGGATAATCAGGAGGTTTACGACCAGATGGTTAATGCGCTGAATGCAAAATCCGTACCGATTATTTCAGATATTCCATCTGAACCGTTCAAATTCGGCAACTTCACAATTACTTTTATGAACACTGAATATGACACTGAACACAAAAACATCGGTGAAAATGACAATTCTGTTGTAACACTTATCGAAACAGCAGACGGGAAAAAAGTACTGCTTACCGGCGACCTTGACAACTGCAATAAAGACGAGCAGAAAATTGCAGAAAAAGTCGGCAAAGTTGATGTTCTTAAAGTAGGTCACCACAGTTACGGAATGTCCACAATGAGCAAATTTATATCAACTGTTAACCCCGAAATGTCTATCATTACAAATTCATCAAAAAGCGCATACAGACCCACCCTCGCAAGAATCGCAGTTCTTACAAAATCAAAAATCGCATTTACAGAAGATAATGAAGGCATTGCCGTAGTATTTAAAGACGGCGAAATCATCTATTCAAATCACAAAGGCTTATAAACCGAAAGGAAACTGCAATGAATATGAGACAGGAGTATCCCAATCCACAGTTTGAGCGAAAAAATTGGCAGAATCTTAACGGCGAGTGGGATTTCGGCTTTAAAAAAGCCGTTCACGGTTTTAAATTTTCCGAAAATGAAAAAAGAGCCGAGGAAATTTACAGAAAGAATACTTACACGCATAAAATCAACGTACCGTTTTGCATTGAAAGCAAACTTTCGGGAATCGGCTATACGGATTTTGTAAACCTTGTATGGTACAGAAAAAAGGTATCAATCAATAAAAACGACGGCAAAGTGTTTCTGCACATCGGCGCTGCCGATTACCTTACCACTGTGCTCATCAACGGAAAATTTGCAGGCAGACACAAAGGCGGCTACACATCATTTAAATTTGATATAACAGACCTTGCCGAAAACGGCGAAAACGAAATTTTCATTCTGTGTGAAGACTGCGTTAAAAATCCTCTTGTTATAAGAGGAAAGCAGAGCGAGCGCAAAAAAAGCCACAACTGCGACTACACCAGAACAACGGGAATCTGGCAGACTGTGTATCTTGAATACACACCTGAAAACTATATCAAAAACTTCAGAATTTATCCCGATGCGGAAAACTGCAATATTACTTTACACGCAGATTTTGAGGGCACGGCAGATTTTAACTGCACGGCTTATTATGACGGCAAAGAAGTCGGCAGTATTGAATGCAAATCAGTAAACGGCAGTAAAATTTTTCAGATTCCGCTTTCTGAAAAACACCTGTGGGAAGTCGGAAAAGGCAGACTTTATGATTTAAAGCTCACTTTCGGAGATGATGTTATTTCAAGTTATTTCGGACTTCGTAGTGTTAAACTTGACGGATTTAAATTTTTAATCAACAACAAAAGTGTTTTTCAGCGTCTTGTGCTTGACCAGGGATTTTACAAAGATGGCATTTACACTGCACCGAGCGAAAAAGATTTAATTAACGATATTAAACTTTCCACCGCACTCGGTTTTAACGGTGCAAGACTGCATCAAAAAGTTTTTGAGCCGAGATTTCTTTATAACTGCGATAAAATGGGATATATTGTGTGGGGCGAATACGCAAACTGGGGACTTGATTATTCATCACCAAAAAGCCTTGCCGTGTTTCTTGCAGAATGGTCAGAGGCTGTTAACCGTGATTTTAATCACCCGTCAATTATTGGCTGGTGCCCGTTTAACGAAACATGGGATTATCACGGCAGAAAGCAGTATGACGAGTTGCTTTCAACCGTATATGATTACACCAAAGCGGTGGACAGCACACGCCCGTGCATAGATACAAGCGGCAACTTCCATGTAAAAACGGATATTTACGATGTTCACGATTATACATACGACGCCACACTTTTCAAGCGTAATTATGACAGATTAGTAACTGAAAATAAACTGTATGAGCACGTTCTGCTTGATAATCCGGGCAGGCAGAAATACGGCGGTCAGCCTGTTTTTGTAAGCGAATACGGCGGTATTAAATGGGAAACAGATAACACTGTAAAATCGTGGGGCTACGGCAAAGACGTTAAAACAGAAAATGAATTCGCAGAGCGGTATATCGGTTTGACAGACGCCCTTATCACAAACAAAAAGATGTTCGGTTTCTGCTATACTCAACTTTACGATATTGAGCAGGAGCAAAACGGTCTTTACACCTACGAACGCAAAAAGAAATTCAGCGATGAAGCTTACGCAAAAATCACCGCCGTAAATTCCCAAACAGCAGAAATTGAAAAATAAAACCAAGACCGTTTCGGAAGAATTCTTCCAAAACGGTCTTCTTGTTTTAATCGAGGGTAACGCCCGAACTTCAACATTTGACAAAGGTACCAACCGAGCCGACAGGTGAGACTGCACTGCTCTACGAGGGCGTTGTTTTTTTGCGGGTCGTCGAGGACGCCGACCCCTACTTTGTAGGGGCAATTCACGAATTGCCCGTTAATTTACGCAAATTTACCGATATTGCACGTTTTACCGAAACCATACAAAATCTTGGTTGCATGAATACGCTGTGTTGCACCCTGCGGATTAAGTGTATTCTGCTGTGTGCCTGTAATCATATTATTGTTATTTGCCCACTGCATTGCTTCGACTGCCCAAGCGTGTACATTGCTGTAATCGGGATAATCCGCAAGATTTACATTTTTATATGCACTGTCACCGAGTTTGCTGTTATCCTTTGCATATCTGAACAGGAACGAAGCAGTCTGCTCACGGCTTACGTTGTCAAACGGCTTGAAGGTTGTTTCTGTTGTGATACCGTTTTTCAGCGCCCAGCAAGCGGCGTCATAATAGTAAACGCTTGTATCAGTTATATCCGTAAACGGTGATATTCTGTACGGATTGTGATTTGCATACGGCTCGCCCGCCATACGATACAGAATCGTTACAAACATTGCTCTTGTAATCGGCGCAGTTGGTGAAAATTCCGTAAAATACGGCGGATTAGTACCTTTTAAAAACGAATTATAAACGGAGGTATATGCAACAAAATCGCCATAATATTCATAACCATACAAATCTTCAAACGGAAGTCTTGTTACAACAATTCCACAATCATCACAGTTTTTTGTAACATATCCACCTATATTTTTCCACGAATAATCGTGATTTACTTTTGGGATTACTTCCGTTTTCGTTGCACCACAGATTGTGCAGGTGTATGTTCTTGTACCTGTTGAAGAGCAGGTAGGTGATTTTGTAATTACACTACTATTCCAAGAATGTGTATGAAGACTTTTATTTACAGTAAAACTTTTTGTTATATTTCCATCAGTATAATAGTTTTGATTAGATGATTCATTTTCTGAGCATAACTTAGCCACATAAGTGCCATTAGGTAAGGTTGTAATCAATTCATTCTTTCTTATTGCCCAATGCGATTGAACAGGAGTAGTTGTATCATTTGCAGAATATATGAACAAATTATAACAACTAGCATTATCTACTTTATCCCATCTAAAGGTAACTTTTCCATCATTATTATCTACATTAATAACAGGGTCATTTGGCTTATCAGGAATTAATGAATTCACTTCAAAAGCGTTTGATAAATCTCCATCTGTATAATAATTTCGATTAGACGTTTCATTTTCCGAACATAATCTAGCTACATATTTACCATTTGGTAAAGTTGTAATCAATTCATTCTTTCTTATTGCCCAATGCGATTGAATTGGAGTATCTGTATTATTCACAGAGTATATAAACAAATTATAACAAGTTGCATTACATATGCTATTCCACTTAAATACAACTTGTCTTGAACTATTAGTTATATTAATTATTGATAAATATGGTTTGTCAGGAATTAAATCATTAATTTCAAAAACACTTGAAAAATCACCATCAGTATAATAATTTTGGCTTGGCGTTTCATTTTCAGAACAAAGTTTAACTAAATATTTACCATTAGGTAAAGTTGTAATCAATTCATTTTTTCTTATTGCCCAATGCGATTGAATTGGAGTATCTGTATTATTCACAGAGTATATAAACAAATTATAACAAGTAGTATTTGCCGAGGAGTTCCATTCAAATTTAATTTGTCTCTGACTATTACTTAAAATAGTTATCATTGGAATTGAAGGCTTTCCCGGAAAATTTTTATCATCCGAACTACCACCACCCGAACCGCTTGCAAAATTCGGTCTGATTACACCGTAAAATGTGCCGTAAGAATAACTATATGAATGACTTCTTGTTATATGCGTAGAGCCATTTTGCTCAACAACATTCATTCTCGATGAATCGGCAGAGGTTATTATGGCTACGTGACCGTAAGAGCTGCTTGCATATGTCCAAACCGCTATATCGCCGGGCTGAGGAACAAAGCCGTTATATGTTTTGATTCTCTGCCAGCCGCTCGGCAAGCTGTTTTTTGCATAGTCACAGCCGTTGCCGCTTACAGGAGATACGCCTAAAAACTGATAATAATATCTTATCAAATCAACGCACTGCGCGCCGTAAACACCGTCCTGGTCTAAGGACTTGCCAACCTGAGCGTTTGCCCAGTTTACAGCATCCGACTGTGTTTTTGATGTTGCATAAGCAGATAAATCTATACCCGCCGTTATGCTGAAAAGCATTGCGAAGGATAATATTAAAGATACAATGCGCTTTGCGGGTCGTCGGGGACGCCGACCCCTACGATTATTTTGCGGTGCGTCGAGGACGCCGCACCCTACAATTTTTGTGTTCATTTTGGTTTACCTCCGATAAAAATAAAAAATGCGCAGCCGAAGCCACGCACAAAAAACACATGGCTCAACTGTCGCCAAACAAGTTTAACACATATTGCAATAAAAGCATGTGAAATAAGAGCATGTATTTTTATCGAAAAATAAAACACACGCTTTACTGCAAAAATAACATATTAAACTTATTTGGCTCTTTTAGTATAACATCATTTATATAACCGGTCAAGCGAAATTAAATCTGATTAAGAGAAAAACCGTTTCGGGATTATTGTCCCGAAACGGTTTTTTATTTGTTGAATTATAACTTATTTATAGAGCGGGCCGTAGGTCTGGCAGGCACGATAATCTGCCGACTGTGTATCTTCAGTGCCAAATGCAGACCATGCATGCGGACGGAAAATATCTGTTTCAGGCACATTGTGCATATTAACAGGAATACGAAGCATAGATGCAAGCGTAATCAAATCTGCGCCGACATGACCGTAAACAGTTACACCGTGGTTTGCACCCCAGTTAGCCATAACGCTGTAAACATCACGGAATGCACCCTCACCCGTAAGCCTCGGAGCAAACCATGTTGTAGGCCATGACGGGTCTGTTCTCTTGTCAATCGTATTATGAATTTCATCAGGCATATCAACAGTGTAACCCTCTGCAATCTGCATAACAGGTCCGATACCGTCTACCACATTAACACGAAGCATTGTAACAGGCATTTCGGCACTGCAGCGAAAATGGCTTGAAAATCCGCCGCCGCGGAAGTATTCATAATTTGCTCTGCACCAATCTGTAGCATCAAGGCAGGCTTTGATATCATTCTGTGTCATCTCCCAGAACGGTTTCATACAGCCCTCACCCTTATCATTTTTAGATGCACCCGAGCCGTCAAGCGCAGTTGCGCCTGAATTGATAAGGTGAATAAATCCGTCTTTAGCAACGCCGTCGGGGCGAACGCCCGTAACACGATCGCAGGCATCGGGACTCCAGTAAGTACGTACATCGTGGAAGCACGGTGCAGAATGTGAAACAAGTGTGCCGAGCATCATTGCAACACAGTTAAGAGTATCATTTTCAGTTGCAAAAGGAGTAGGCATTTTAGTGCCGTTCCAGTCAAAGGTTGATGCCATAATCGCCTCGGTGAAATCGGCGTTGGGAAGCCAGTCTGTCCAGTTTCTCTGACCCTGGAAACCGCCTGCAACAGCATTTTTGCCGAGAGCCTCTTCGTGCCAGCCCATTTCATCAAGTTTTTTGTTGCCATAAAGAATATCACGCATAATCATAGTCATTTTGGTGATAAATTCCCAATCCTTATCAGCAGGAACAACCTTTGATTTTCTGATAATTTCAGGCAGATTCTTACCTTCATTCAGGTCAAAGCCTTCTTTGCAGTTTTCTTTAACCCATTTGAGCGCCTTTTCATATTCATCGTGATCATAAATTTCAAGCGTTATTCGGCGCACAATTTCAGTCATATCAACCCACTCTGCACGAATGCCGAAATACTGCTGGAACATATCAGCATTACAGTATGAGCCTGCAATACCCATTGCAACTCCGCCGATATTTACATATGCCTTATTCTTCATCCAACCAACTGCAACGGCAGACTTTGCAAAGCGAAGAATTTTTTCTGCAACATCGGCAGGCACAGACGTATCGTTCATGTCCTGCACATCGTGACCGTAAATAGAAAATGCAGGCAGACCCTTTTGCGCAAACGCAGCCATAACTGCTGCAAGATAAACTGCGCCCGGGCGCTCTGTACCGTTAAAGCCCCATACTGCCTTGATTGTGTTCGGGTCCATATCAAAGGTTTCCGAACCGTAGCACCAGCAAGGTGTAACAGAAAGTGTGGCAACAACATTTTCAGTAGAAAACTGCTCTGCGCACTTTGCAGCCTCTGCACCGCCGCCGATGGTTGTATTGCTGATTACGCACTGAACAGGTGTACCGTCAGGATAACGAAGATTTGTTTCAATAAGTTCCTTTGCTGCAGTAGCCATGCCCATGGTCTGAGCTTCAAGGCTTTCTCTTACGCCGCCCCAGCGGCCGTCAATAGTCGGTCTTATGCCGATTTTAGGATAATTCATAAAAATTTACCTCCAAATTATTTCTGTATTGCTTTACAGAATTTTTTATATGCATTTTCCCATTCTTCTGAGTTTTCGGGAAGATACTTTTTAACTTTTTCCTGTGCTCTGATAACTGCTCTGCCCTCATCAATATTCTTAATATCACCGAGTGCAATAAGCTGTAGCATAATATTGCCGAGTGCAGTTGCCTCAACAGGTCCGGCAACGACGGGAATGCCGAGACTGTCTGCCGTCATCTGACACAAAAAGCCGTCTTTTGTGCCGCCGCCGAGCAAATGGAGCACATCAAAATCATTGCCCGTGTTTTCGCCAAGCTGCAAAACGGCATACTTATATTTCATTGCAAGACTTTCATAAATGCACCTTATAAGCGCACCGTCTGTTTCAGGCACGGTCTGCCCCGTTTTTCTGCAATAAGCACAAATTTTTTCAGGCACGCCGCCCGGGGTTGAAAATTCAGGTGCATCGGGGTCAATAAAGCAGGCAAAAGCTTTTTCCGCTCTTGCAAGCTGTTCCATATCATTAAAGGAATAATCTTTACCCTGTGCTTTAAAATTACGTCTGATTTCCTGAATAAGCCACAAACCGCAGATATTTTTTAAATAATTGACTTTGCCGTTTGCGCCAATCTCATTTGAAAGTTCATCTTTCATACTTTTTTCGGTTAGCACCGCATTATCACATTCACAGCCGATAAGCGACCATGTGCCGCAGGATAAAAATGCACTGCATTTATCTTTTTCGGCAGGCATAGCGGCAACTGCGCACTGCGTATCGTGCCCTGCAACCTTAATCACTTTAATGCCCTTATATTCGCCTGCAACGGTTGAAGAATTTACAAGCGGCATAAGAATTGCCGTATCAATACCGCTTAAAGATGCCACTTCATAATTCCATTTGTAATTATTAAAATCAAACATCTGAGAAGTCGAAGCGATTGTTTTTTCCGCCGATTTACTGCCGCAAAGCGCCCACGCAAATAAATCGGGCATAAAAAGAAGTGTTTTCGCACCTTTTTTATCTTCTGCCGCAAGCTGAAAAAGTGTGTTGATAGGCATAATCTGATTGCCTGTTGATTTATACAAATCAAACGGTGAAATTTTTTCAAAAATCTTATCGGGCATACCGTTTGTGCGTGTATCACGGTAATTAACGGGCAGACCCATAAGATTGTCATTTTCATCAAGCAGACCGTAATCAACGCCCCACGTATCAAACGCAAGGGAATCAACATCACTGCACATATCAACAGCCTTTTTCACTTCACCGAGAAGATAAGGAAAATCCCAGCAAAGATGACCGTTTTCGGTTTTCGGTATATTTTCAAACCTGTGCACTTCTTTATAATCGAGATAAGCGCCGTTATATTCGGCAAGAATTGCCCTGCCCGTTGACGCACCAAAGTCAAAAGCAAGAACTCTGCTCACTTTTTGACAACTCCCTTCTTAAGCCACACATTGGCATAAATTGCAGTTTCGCCTGTTGCAATTATAAGATATGCACCTTTAGCTCTTTCATAAAAAGCGAAACGCTCTATCATTTCAATATCGTGATGCTCGGGCTCATATTTATTTAAAATCTTATCGTATTCCTGCCAGATAACAGGCTCGGGACAATCGTCACCCTTAACTATTTCCATTAAACCGACAGGTTTTTCGGTATATGTATCAAGCGGAATAAGCTTTAATACAGCGTCAAGCATTTCAGCCGTGCCGTGACCGTCTGCACGGATAACTATTGAATTTTTGCCGACGCTTTCACATGGAAAATTACCGTCTGCAATAACAAGCTCGTCACCGTGACCCATTTCGCAAAGCGCTTTTAAAAGCTCAGGCGAAATTATTTTGGGAATTCCTTTAAGCATAAATTTTCTCCTTAAAATAACGAAATATGAAAATCAGCCTTTTTTATGTAAAATATCATCATCGGGATTAAAGACCTTGTAACCCGGATGTCTGCCAGTTACACGGTAATAGCCTCTTAAATCAATCAGCTTCTGAATATTTTCCTTGCTTATATCGTGACTTCCGCCGAGTATAACGGCATTGATTGTAATTTTTGCCCAAAGCTCAAGGCTTTCCATTCTGTAAAAAGCAGTAACAGGGTCACTGCCCACAGCAAGCGCACCGTGATTTTCAAGCAGCATAACATCATGCTCTTCAAGATAAGGCTCAATCGAATCAGGCACTTCTGTAGTTGACGGAGTACCGTAAGGTGTAAGCGGAACTGCGCCGATAACGGCAACATCCTCAATCATATTATACATATCCATTGCCTTATGAGCGACTGCAAAGCCCGTTGCTCCGGGCGGATGTGCGTGAATTACACTCATAACATCGTCACGCTTGTCATAACAGCGCAAATGCATTTTGATTTCGCTTGACGGGCGCAGACCCTCTGCCGCCTCAAGCGCATTACCCTTGCTGTCTATTCTGATAAGTTTTTCGGGTGTGATAAACGATTTGCTCATACCCGTCGGCGTGGCAAGAATTGTGCCGTCGTCAAGCTTTACGCTTACATTGCCGTCATTTGCCGCAACCCAGCCGAGCTGCCACATTTTGTGACAAATATCACAAACTATTTCTTTTTGCTCATCTATATTGCTCATAATTCTTCCTTTCCTGCATCACTGCAAAAGCAATGATGCTTTAACCTTTAAGCAAAGACAATCAAATCCCTTTGCCTATATGTATATTATATCGCATATCCCTTTTAAATTCAATGAAAAATATTAAGTATATTAAGATATATTGAAGTATCAAAAAACGCCGCAGAAATTTAATTTTTCTGCGGCATTTCATATACATTATCACAAATCAAGTCGTCAAGAACACCGACCCCTGCAATTTATTTATCTCCACAAAACAGTTTCGTCAATAACAGTTTCACCGTGATTATCAACTGACGTAACAACTATATTTTCAGGCGTGAGCACAACCTTTGATGCAACAAAAGTACCCTTGCCGTTTGCGTTGATACCGCCGTCTATCAGAGTAGGATAAGCGTGCTCATTTTTGAAATCGAATTCGTGAAGATGACCGCTGAGAAGAACACTTACACCGAGTTCTTCAAGTTTTTCGTGTGCATTTTTCGCCATATCCTCTTCAATACAGATTTCATCTGAATGTGAAAGCGCTATCAGCTTTTTATCGTTTGAATTTTCAAGCGTGTTAAGCCAGCTTACCATATCTTTTCTGTTTTGTTCATATGTTACCATTTTGCCGTATTCGGGGTGGTCATCTTTTTTATCCTCGCCGCTGTCAAGCACAACAAGCCCGTAATCACCGAGGCTTGCCGTATAATAAAAGCTTTCCATTCCGAGATAGGAGGACAAATCATCTGCCTGCCGTCCTCTCGTTTCGTGATTGCCCCTTGCAAAAATAACAGGCATTGCTCCGCTTGTCAAATCCGATGCAAAGGCAAGAATATAATCCTCTGCCTCAGCCTCAAACATCATACCGGGTGCGGCATCGCCGAGCAGAATTAATGCATTGTAATCGCCGAGATACGAAACTGCCTCTTTTGCTTTTTCATTATATGTATGCCAGTCGGAAACAGTAAGAACATCAATTTCATCGCCGAAATTATCTTTAAAATCTATGTAATCGCTTTCAATGGTTTTACCTGATCTGCCGCCGTAACTGAGTTCATCAATAACCCTTGTTGCGCCGACTTTGTATGAATTACCCGAAAGCTGCTCATAAGGCACGTGAATTGCGTGAATGGTACTGCTGCCCCTTTTCCTGCCATTATCTGAATCATACTTTTTGATATGCTCACCATTATAATCGTACTCAATATAGCCTGCTGAATTACCGCTTGTTGAAAAAACAACAGCATAATCTGTTCCGTTATCAAAAACAGACGGAAGTGCCGTAAATTTAAACGGTGCAACAGGAAATAATGCCGAATACACAGAAACAATAAGTGCAAGTGAAATTACGCCTGTAACTGCCTTTTTAGCAGTACCCTTTTTAATATTCGGGAAAATAAAAAGCAGAAATGCAATGCAGACAATGCCTGCCCAAAACGGCAGTATTTCAGCAGCAAGTCTTAAACCCACAGGTGCACTTTCCTTACCGCCTGTTATATAATTCACTGCGTCAACAATAATATAAATTATCGAAAAAATCTCTGCAATGCCCTGCACTGCCATAAACGGCTTTTTATTACAGATATCCACATTTTTCAGTTTCAATGATGAGGTGATAAGCAAAAATACAGTTAAAACAACTGCCAAGATAAACATAGAGAATGAAAAATAATTAAAAGTAGAATTATCTACAAAAATATAGCCGAATCTGTAACCGTAATTAAACAATACACCGATTGCGGAAACTGCAAAAAATATAATAGGAGAATATTTGCCGAAAAGCAAATTGTTTAAAAGTTTTTTCATCACGGATTACCTTTCTATATAACAGGGCGGATAGTACAATCCGCCCGTTATTAATTCATTTTTATTCAATCGGTTCAATTTCAAAGCTGAAGTTAAGCGGTTTTGAATAACCGAAAGCAATCATATGCTCTTTGCTCGGAATAGGTCCGCAGCTGCCTGAGCCTGTACCTCTTACAAAGCCGTCAACTGCAACAAATGTAGTATCTGTATCAGGCAAATCCTCGATATGCTTTGCATTTTTAAGTTGACCGAGAGTAAAGTGATTTGCATTGAAATTGATATATTTATAAAGTGTCGTGAACTTTAATCCTGCGCCCTTATCATTTGTAAGCACACTGTAGCGGACATCTCCCCTGTTGCCCGAATCCTGCGGCTTGATATACTTATGAGCCATATCGGAAACAGTCGTTTCATAAATACCAATCGGCGAATGCTCCCGGAAATCAGAGTAGTTTTCAATCGGGCCTCTGCCGTAATATTTAACATTTTCAAACTCACTTCTAAGTTCTGCGTGAACACCGAAACGAGGTAATTGATCAGTCAGCGGGCAAACCTTGAAAAGTGAAGTGCTGACTGTGATTTTGCCGTTTTTATCAAAGAAATAATCAACATATGCCTTTGCAAGAACAAACACACCTCGGGTTACAAAATCATAAACAGTGCTGATATATTTAACTGTTCCGTTTTCACTGCGTTTGCTTTTTACATCGCAGGAAACAAGCTTTGCCTTTGAACAGTCAAGGCCGATTATTTTCCAGAAAATAACCATATACTGGTCATTATCAAGTCTGCCCCTGTAAATATGAGGAACAAGACCCTCCTGCCTGTCGAGCGGATTTTCTTTCAGATATTCGACACCGTTTTTCTGATAACTGAACAGTCCGTTTTTCTTACTGAATAACGCTCTTCCGCCGTCAAAAGCAACGCTGATTGTGTCGCCTGTTACTGAAATGTCAGCAGATTTCATCTTGTTGTCAGCCTTTTTCAGTTCTGCCTGAGAAACGATAACTTGCTCGGTTGCAATTTCAGCGCCCGTTTCTTTATCAGTGTATATAAAGTTTACAAACACATCTCTGTCAGTCTGCCTGAAAGCATCTGAATTAATCTGAATTTTTTTCTTGCCCTCAGCAGGGATAACGCTTTCTACCGTGCCTTTATCACAGCCTTCGCCGTCAACAAGAACGGTGAAAGAAATATCAATATCTGCACTGTCTTTAAAGCTTCTTGTGTTCCAAAGCTCAAACACATTGCCGTCGGTCTGCTTTGCACGGATAGGTCTATAGCACACCTTCATCTCAAGCGCACCGCTTGACGGCTTTCTGTCAGGATAGAAAAGACCGTCAACGCAGAAATTGCCGTCGTGAATAGGCTCGTTATGGTCGCCGCCGTAGGTCCACTTGTATTTTGCATTTTCATCATAAACACTGTGGTCTGCCCATTCCCAGATACAGCCGCCCATAAACCGGTCTGAAGAATAGAACAACTGCATATATTCTTCAAGTCCGCCGGGGCCGTTGCCCATTGCATGTGCATATTCACACTGGAAGAAAGGCTTGCCCTTATACTTCTCACCTGCTGTGCCGCTGAGAATTTTTCTCATCAAGCCCGGTGTGCCGTACATATGTGACACAACATCATATGCCCAGCGCTTACTGCGGATTACACCCTCATAGTGAACGGGAATTTCGGGATTTGCGTTTTTAAGAAAATCATAACAGAAATCCTGACACTTGTATCCGCCCGATTCATTGCCAAGGCTCCACATTGTAATACTCGGGTGGTTCTTATCCCTGCCGTACATTCTCTTAACCCTGTCAAGATAATGCGTTGCCCAGCTTTCGTCGTTGCTGAGCCTGTTCGGATTATATGTGCTGTAAGGCACTGCATAAAAGCCGTGAGTTTCAATATCAGCCTCATCAACAACATAAAGACCGTAAATATCACACATAGTCAAAAATGCAGGGTCGGGAGGATAGTGAGAGGTACGCACTGCATTGCAGTTGTACTCTTTCATCAGTTTTATATCAAGCTCCATATCGTCAAGGCTCATTGCATAACCTTTTGTCATATGTGTATCGTGGTGGTTTACGCCCTTGAACTTGATTGCCTTACCGTTAAATTTGAAAACTTCGCCGTTGATTTCAACATCTTTAAAGCCGTAATATGTGCGAATTGCCTCAATTTCTTTGCCGTCTTTGTAAAGAACAATTATAAGTTCATAAACATTCGGTATTTCGGCGCTCCACTCATTTACAATAAGATTTTCAAGTTTTACACCTTTTTCAGGCAGAAGTTCTGCGCTGATAACAGGCTCTTTTTCAGGCGATTTGATTTCAATTTTTGTATTCTTTTCAAAACGGCCGTCAACATCAATACTAAGATTGTATGTGCCGTCAAGATTTTTTGATGAACGCAGTATAAAATCACTGATATAACTGCTTTCAAACTCAGTGATAAACACGTCGCGGAAAATGCCGTTTTCCCTGAACATATCCTGGCATTCAAGATAAGAGCCGTTGCTCCACTTGTAATTCACAACAACGATTTCATTTGTGCCGTTATTCAAAAACGGTGTTATATCAAACTCGGCAGTATTGTGAGAGCCTTCACTGTAGCCGACATATTCACCGTTTGCATAAACGGAAATTGCACCTGCCGCACCAAGGAAAGAAAGTGTGCGGTGCTTACCTGCATTTTTAATATCAACTTTCTTTCTGTAAATACCCGTTGCCACATCATAAGGAATGTGAGGCGGTTTTTTAGGGAAAGGATAGCGTGTGTTGATATACGCTATCTGGTCATAACCTGTTCTCTGCCATGTACACGGCACCGTAACCTTATCAAAAGAAACTCTGTCCGTGTCCAGACTGTCGGGAACAAGGCTTAACTTTTCGTAATAAGCAAAATCCCACTCACCACTGAGCATCACAATTCTGTCAGACTTGTATCTTTCATTTTTAAAATCTGTTTTTGCAAGTTTTTTTACAGAAGAAAACGGTATGAAATAGCTTCTTGCATCAAGCTTGTTTTCTTCAAAAACACCAAAATCGGTATGAAGATTTCTGTGAATACTGTACCTCATAAAATTTACTCCTTTATTTAAATTCCGCAAGCACAAATGCAGAACATTTTAATAATTATAACATACTCGGCAATACACCGTCAATTTAATTCGGCTTAATTAATATATTATTAAAATAATGTGCTCAGTCAACCTCTATTCTGAAGCAAATCGGCATTGTTTCTCTGCATTTTTCCTTTAAATTAACGGTCAGCGCCTTTTTATTCTGCGAAAACGACGTTTTTTCGCCCGTGCCCAGAACGGTTATATTTTTAATTACGCAGTGAAACATATCCATACTATCGGCAAGTGATTTAATTTTAAATTCCGACTTGCCCTCAGGCTTCAAAGCAAACGCATACACAGCACCCGTTTTACAGGTAAAGCGGTAATCTTTTGACGTATAACTGAAATGCTCGTTAAATGATCCGCCCTTTTGCTTTTTGCCTTCGCCGAAAATTTTATACGGCTGAGTGCCCCATATAGCCTCGGCATTTTTCTTTGTCCATTCACCGATTTTATCAACAATATTTTTTTCCTGTTCACAGAATGTACCGTCTGCCTTAGGTCCGAGATTCAGAACAAAGCAGCCGTTTTTCGATATAACATCAAGCAGATTGCAGGCTATAATTTCGGGCTTTTTGAAAATATTTGTAGTGCAGTAGCTCCACGCATTATATGCTGTTGAGGTTTCGCCCTGCCATATATAAGGACTGATATTTTCAAGCTGACCTCTCTCTCGGTCAAAAACTGCACAATTATACATAACTGCGTCTGATTTATAATATACGCATACTTCTTTGCCCCATTCAAGCGAACGATTGTAATAATAGGCAAGAAATTTTTTCATATACGGTCTGAACGCTTTATATGAGACCCACCAGTCAAAAAAGAGAGAGGCAGGCTGATAACGGTCTATCAAATCACACGAAGACACAAGCCAGTCACAAAGCCATTTTTGCGTCGGTTCAATGCCATGCTCCTGCTTTAGCATTGTAAAAAGGTTATTCGCTTTATGAACGTTTTTGCACTCGCCGTATAATTCACGGTATTTATCGTTCTGCGTTTCGTTATCATAGCCAACTGTTGAACCACCGTTCATAAACCAGAAATGCTCAGCACGGTGGCTTGACGTTGAAAAAATCATTCCCGTTTTTTCACAGGCGTCTTTTATTTCGGCAAGAATATCCCTTTTCGGACCCATATTAACAGAGTTCCACTCACTGAGGTCACTGCTATACATTTTAAATCCGTCGTGATGCTCTCCGACAGGCATAATAAATTTTGCCCCGCTTGACTGAACAAAATCCACCCACTCGCCGGCATTAAAGTTTTCCGCCCTGAACATCGGAATGAAATCACGGTAATTAAAACTTTTACCGTATTTTCTGAGATGATGCCAATAAGCAGGATTGCCCTTATAATACATAAATCGGCAATACCATTCGCTGAAATATGCCGGCACCGAATAAATACCCCAATGAATAAAAATTCCGAACTTGGCATCCTTATACCACTGCGGTACGGGATATTCTGCAAGACTCTGCCAATCTGCTTTATATTTTCCGTTTTCAATTACACTGTCAATCTTTTCAAGATAATCCGCCATTTGTTTATCTGTCATATATAATTTTCCTTTCAACAAAACAGCGGGAGAAATCAACTCCCGCCGTATAGTTTATTTACTTTGTGACAAAGCAGTTACAGTTTCAAAAACAGACTCAAGATTATTATTTACACTGTTGAAATCAATATAGCTTTTAAGACTTTCATCTGAAAAATATCTTAAATATCTCATTTTTGAAGCAGCTTTGCTGCGAGCTTCGCTTTCATCAAAGGCTTTGCCCGATTTTTCTGCCTTAGCCTTCAGCTTTGCTACTTTGTTATCTGCCCTTTCAAATTCAAGCTCAATATCACGGGCAAATTCCTGCATATCAGCCTGCTTTTCTTCATTTTTAACTTTTACAATAACTTCATCTGCACCGCTGTAAATTTCATCAAGGCACTGATGCTTTTTTATTTCATCAAAAAGAAATTCATCACTGTTTTCATTTGCATAATCAAGAATTTCTTTAACATTCAGATAATCCTTATCTGTAAGCAGATTATCTTTAAAATTCTCAGCAGCGGCACGAAGCTTTAGTGCTCTGACATAATTTGCATGCTTTGCTTCCGTCAAATCGTAGAAAAAGAGCGGAAGCAGGCAGATAACGCAGCCGATAAGACCGAGAATCGTCTGATACTTATATGCGCCGTCACGAAGCGTCGGATTAAGCAGTGCCGTATTAAGATCATCACCGAAGCCGATTCCTGCAAAAGACAGGAACAGAGGTGTAAGCATACCTGTAAATATACCGCAGATTGTAGTAATAAATGCCGAATAATTCTGCCAGAAGCCCTCAAGCCTTTTACCTGTTTTCCATTGCTGATAATCGAGTACATCTGAGGTCATAATGGTTGAGAAAAATGCGAATCCCGAAAACAGATTCTGCAAAAATGTTGCAAAGAAAACAAGATAAGGATTTTTATAAACAACAAGCTGCAACAGCATCATAGCGGCAAAGCCTGCCGAAGTAACTACCATAATATTGCGCTTGCCGAATTTTTTGATAAGAAGAGGTCCGGCAACCATTCCGAGAATCAGCGCATTCATCAGAATTGTTGTACAGAAAAGGTTTGCAAGTGTTTTTGCCTTTGCACTTTCAAAGCTGAACTGGCAGATCCAGTTTGTAATATTACCCATTCCGCGAAGCCCCGAAAATACTGTAAATATTGTAATTATCCAAAAATATTTATTTTTCGAAAGCTCCTTTGCACCCTCAAAAAAGCTTACCTTATTTGAAAATTTCTGGCTTACAACAACTCTTTCCTGAACACCGAAATATGTAAACAATATACAGCCTACGCCGAGCACCATACAAATCGGGAAGAATATGCGGTAAAGATTTATATTTAACTGATGACCCGAATCTGCAAAAAGAATACCTGCAAAAATCGGCAGAAGCATATTAACGAGCGAACCGGGAATATTGCTGATTAATCCCTTTATTGAAATGAAATTTGCTCTCTCCTGCGCAACGGAAGAAATCGTTTGCTCGATGCCTGCCATAGCCTGATTTACAAGCGTCTGGAAAAAGGTTCCGAACTGCACCATAACAAACATTACGATTACAGCAAGTGAAAAATCCGAAACCTGCGCCTCGTTAAGTCCCATAATCGGGATTGCAGGAATCGTGATTGAAAACAGCTTTATATCTGCCCATGAAGCAGGAATAAACGGAATTAAACCGAAAAACAATGCCCAGCATACGGACGGAACAATCAGAAACTGCTTAAATTTGCCTCGTTTCTTTTTGTCCTTTTTGTTATCAATAAGCATAGAAAGTATCGGTGCTCTGAGCAGACCGCATACTGAACCTAAAACAGTGCCGAGGAAGAATACAACACCCGTTGAAATTTTGAAATGCGAAATCATCATATAAGTAGTAGTTGCAATCGTTGTCCACTGTGCTAAAACCGATAAAAAAGATGCTCCGCCGAATCCGAGCGCATAATTTACAAACTCTTTGTATGTAACCTCGTAACCCTTGGGCGGTTTCCGCCAGTAAGTTTTAATTTTGTAAAGTATATCCATAACCTTATCAATCATAAAAAGTACCCCCTTGAGTGACATAAGTAAATAATATCATATTAATGTGATAAAAACTTGTGAAATCTTACCATAAAATTCAGAAATCCTATTATATTATTAAACAATAATCCCAAAAAATCAAGCAGAATTTCTAAACTATTAAACATTTTTTCTAAAGTTTTATATTGATTCACAGTGTATAATACACTATAATATAAAATACCATCAAAATCAAAAGGGAAAGAGATATGAAAAATCAAATTAAAATGTTTTTATCAAGTGGGAAAACGATTCCGCAGTTAATAAAAAAATCTTTAAAAAAAATCGACAAAACTGAAAATTATCTTGACAATGTGCTGTGTTATGACATCTGGAACAACAGTTTTGAACAATCAATACCTATTTATCAGATTTACCACCATGTGCATAAATATCTTGACGAATGTGAAATAAAAGACAGCAGGGCAGTTGCACCGAACGGCAAAATCAGAAAGGTTCTTTTTCTCGGGTATGACGGTATGCGTGCCGATATGGCAGCGGCTCTGCTTGCAAGAAAAAACGAATTTGATGACAGCATTAACTGTGTAAACACATCTTTCAGCGGTATTAAGAAAGTGAGCAGAAAAGGAGGGCTTTATCTTGCATACTGCGGCGGTGAAACAGGCACGCAAACACAGCAGACAACTTCAACGTCTGCCGGCTGGACCGCTCAGTTTACAGGTGTATGGGGCACAGAAAACGGTATAAAAACAAATGAAGATACAAAAAATATGCTGCACGAAACTTTTATGCTTGAATATGCCGAAAAAGGACTTGCGTCATCACTCAGTTTTACGTGGGATCCGCTTTTTGATGTAAACTATGCGCCCGAAGTGCGTGAGGCAATGAAAAGAAGCGATATAAAAATGGACTTCTGCGATACAGACAGAAAAAAAGGCGCCGTAATTTCCAAATCACTTAAAATTTCACAGGAATTTTCTGATTTTCTTGCGCCCGAAATGCCTTCAAAATCCGCTCCGTTTGACAGTGCGGCAAGGGATTATGTGCTTCACTGTATAAACAGAGGCGACGATATTGTGTGCGGACTTTATGATTCTATTGACGCTATGGGGCATATGTTTGAATTCTCGCCGAAATGTGCGGAATATGCAAATGCCGCCATGACATGCGACACCTTTACTTATCAGATTTTGCAGGAAATTGACAGGCGTGAAGCAGAACTTAACGAAGAATGGCTCGTAATTCTTGCAAACGACCACGGCGGAATAAGAAAAGGTCACGGCGGTCAGACATTAGAAGAAAGAACAACCTGGATTGCAACAAACAAACCGATTGATGAAAACTTTTTCGGCAACGGCTACGACGGCAAAACAGAAAGAAAATAGACAACAAAATAAAAATCATAACCCCGTTTTGAGGTTATGATTTTTTTATTATAATCAATTCAAAATTTTTTTAATTTCACGCCGATTAAATACAGCAAATCCACCGCCTGTGACGGTTCTATAACTGCTCCCTTTATATCATCTGCACCGACTGCAATACCCTCTATATCAGAATTTGATAAATCAACCCCGTTAAGTGAAGTTTTTAAAAATTTTGACTGCGTAAGATCGGCACTGTCAAAATACACTTTTTTCATTTTTGTTTCAAAAAAATATGCATTTTTAAGCACAGTATCTTTAAACAGAACATTTTCAATACTTCCCATTGAAATATTAAAATAACCGGCATTTGTTCGTGAAAACAAAACATTGAACAGACGGCAGTCGACCATACTGCAGCCTGAAAGTTTGCAGTTTTTAAACTCACATCTTATAAATGAATTTTCACTGAATTCTGCATTGGAAAAATTGCACTTTTCAAAGCAAACATTTTTAAATACAACCTTTTCAAACATCACATTCTGCATCATAACATTACGAAATCTGCAGTTTTCAAATTCTGTTTCAAACAAATCAGCAGCGTCGGAATTTTCGTTTTCAAAATTACGGTAAACCGCTTTTTCACCGTCGCTTATATTTTTTAAATATTCATTATCCAGATCATCAATATTCTGAGGTTTTAAAATTTTCATTTACTCTCTCCCGCTCTTTTCAAAACACAACCGTCACAAATAAACTATAAACGAAAAGAAAACAGCAAAAATCAACACATAAACTGCCGAAACGGCAATTTTTTGCTTTTTTGAATACTCTTTAAAGCCAAACATCAAAAGTGCATAATACAGGAGTACCGAAATCATATCATACCACTGAAAGCCGAACTGCTGCGAATTTGTAAACCGTTTATAGAAAAATATAAACAGATATGGCACAAGCAGTGACGACATAACAGTTACAACACGCTTAACGCACATAATATCTTTATTATTCAGGCGGTAGATAACAGCAAATATTAAAATTCCGACTGCTCCGCCGATTGTATTCAAAATCATATCATCAATATCAAAAACGCCTGTTTTCAAAACAAACTGTGCTGTTTCAATACTGACAGATAAAAGCGGAATAATAAAAACATAACGGTAAGGGCACTTGCCTTTGGTAAACATACAGGTAAAAATGCCAACGGGGATAAATATCAAAACATTGCCCAGAAAATCGGCATTGATAAAGCCGCTGAATCCCGTATGTTTAAAATGAACCCGGGCAAAATGCATCGGCGGCAAATCGTTATAAAGGCGTTCGGCGTTTCTGCAATGGGAAAACAAATTGCCATCTGACAAAAGATTCAAAATAAGTCCCCTGTCGATAAGGGCAAACCACAAAATCATAATATAAAACACGAAAATGGTACACAAAATCACATTTTCTTTTTTGCTTATCTGTGTTTTCACTGCGGTACGCCCCCCTTTTTCAATCGTATAAATCAGTATATAAAATTATAACACAATTTTATATTATAAGTAAAGCGAACGGCGAAAAACGCAGAAAATTATAACCTCCGTATTTTTCGCCGTAATTCATATTAAAAATTTAAAATTTCACCCGTCCTGATATTGAAACGAAGTTCTTTTTCTTCACCGTTTTCCGTGAATACAGTATGCATAACATTTTTTCTGTCAAACTCTGCCGAAATGATTTCAATATTTTTTTCAGCAAAAACTTCACTCAATACTGCCTCCTGCTCTTCATTATATTCGCTGACATCATCAGAGATAAACAAAAGACTGCCGAATGTGGAATTAATCTTTGCAAGCAGTTTTCTCTGCTCAAAATTCATCTGATTATTCTTTTCACGAAGTAAAAATACATCAGGGTCATTCATCCATACTCTGCCATCCAAATGACGTCTGAAAATTGAGTTGCACACTGCGTGGGGAGTAGAAACATCTTCACGTGTAATATCTTTGTTAGTCTGCCATTTAAGCGAAATATCTGCGCCGATACGGCAGTAATCAACCTTGCCGAATGCAGGCATAAGCGGCACGCCGCAGCCTAAAATCAATTTGTCGCCGCAAGCCTCACGAAGCAAATCCATAGCATCACACATAATTTCGCCTCGTGTTTTATTATACATCGGTCGAACGCAGGCACCATATAAAAAGTCAAGTTTTACAAGGTCATAGCCCCAGTCGTTCAGCACGGTATCAAACACATTCATAATATATTTGCGGGCATCTTTGTTATAAATATCAAGTGAATAAAAGCCGCCCCAGTTGTGACCTGTGTTGTACGGCCTGCCTTTTTCATCTTTAATGAACCACTCCGGGTGATTTGCAAACAGTTTTGACCTTTTTGTTCCTGCAAACGGCGCAAGCCACAAACCTGCAATCATATTGTGGCTGTGAATATCCTCGGCAATCTTTTTCATACCGTTGGGGAATTTCTTTTTGTCGGTAATCAGCCAGTCACCGATATTTTCCTGATAACCATCGTCAATCTGGAAACAGTCAAAATGTGTATCCTGATTTGCAATGCTGTTAAGATCACGGTTTACAATCTGCTCTGTGATGCCGCCGTAATAATTGTACCACGTGGTATAACCGGTACGGCGCTTGTCTTCACGGCTTGAAACACCCATTTTCGCAAAATATTCATCAAATGCACTGTCATATTCACCGCTGATTACGGCAAGTTCAAGCAATTTTGAATTTTTTCTA
The DNA here is from genome assembly GCA_902489595.1 of uncultured Oscillospiraceae bacterium. Lineage (GTDB taxonomy): Bacteria > Bacillota > Clostridia > Oscillospirales > Acutalibacteraceae > Eubacterium_R. Next base: position 24,661 of record CABUAS010000015.1, read on the forward strand.
TAGGTAACGCCCTCAAGGTCTTTTGAAATAACAACACAGTTTTTGTTGCAATCAAAAGTAATTACAGTAAAGCCGCAGCGTTCATCAAGTGAACCGTATATCTCTACGTTATTTTCATTGCGGATATAACCGTAAGACCATCCGTAAAAAACGCCTCTTGTTCTTGGATAAGTCCAGAAAAGCGTATCGCCTGACTTTGGCAGGCCCATCTGCTTTAAAGGCGGATTTTTAACAAGAACTTCGGTAAGTTTTGTAAGTTCTTCCATTTTATCATTTGGTGCGTATTCCATACTGTCAGTCCAGCTCTGATAACCGTTTACAAACATTCTGTCTTCGCCGCTGATATTTCTCGGAATTCTTATATTGAAAGATTTAAATTCAATACTGCACTTTAGCTCTAAATAAACAGCTAAAACATTTTCTTTAATATCTGTTTTCAGTTCAAAATGCTCACACTGAGATGCTGTGCAAATGTGCTCTGCGCCTGCAGCGGTATAAACTATGTCATAAAAAATTGAATTCTTATCCATATATAACTCCTGATTGAATTTTGTAATAACAATTATATCATAACAGCACATAAATTTAAAGTATAAATTGTCAAAAACCTATAACGCGACTGATACAATTTTTAATAATTTCTATTGACTTTTAGGTGCAGTTGTGATAAAGTATAACACACACGATTGTGTGAAATCTTGACAGGTATAACCCGTCAGCTTGCAGAAGTACTCAAGTTGGTGACGAGGCGCCCCTGCTAAGGGCGTAGGGTGGGTAACCGCCGCGAGAGTTCGAGTCTCTCCTTCTGCGCCAAATAAAAAAGGAGAGCACTCGCTCTCTTTTTTTATTTAATATATAT
>CABUAS010000016.1 GCA_902489595.1 uncultured Oscillospiraceae bacterium
TAGCAACAACAAAACGGGTTGGAAAAACCAACCCTCACACAAATTTATTTATAAATCGATTTTTATGTCGCCGTTTTCGGTTTTTACATTAAGTGTATTACCGTCAACTTTATAAGAAATTGAACTTCTCAGCTGTGAAAAATCATTATTGCCGTCATCAAAAACAACCCCGTCGCCATTGCGGTAACGAACATCAGTAAAGCCATCTGACGCAAGGCCATTATAATCAAGTGCAAAATAGCAAAGCGCCTCGCCTTTGTTTTTATCAGCCTCAAAGAAAGGATTGAAAATATAATTCATTCCTTTGAAAGAAGTTTCGGTCATAAATGCAATACCGTCTTCATTTGTTGATTTGACTACAGAGGCTTTAATGCCTGCCTGATTAAGAAGATACGAAAAAGCGCCTGCCAAAGATGAAGAATATCCCGATGAATTTATAATTAATTCATAAACAGTATTGCTCTGATACTTTATTACGGTATTTTTTGTAATATAGGAATACAGATTCAGAACAAGAACATTAGGACTGACCGTTCCAAAACCGCAGTCGGTTAAAATCTTATTAACTTTGTCAGTAAACTCTGAAACAAGACTTAAATGAGTTTCGGTATCATTTTTATAAGTTATTGAAACGCCTGTATTATCCGACTTTATATCTAATTTGCCGACGAGATAGGAAAGCGGAAAATCAGAATAAAACAAACGGTTAACATCGTCAATTAATGTAGTATTGAAATTTGCCTCGGTTTCTCCGTTCAGAACAGCGCTGCACAGCGTTTCATAAGCACGAATAGAACTCTGACTTAAATAACTGTTGCTTTCATCTGTTGTAATTGTAAGTGAAACAGGTTCAGAAGTCGGCTCTTCGTCACTATCATTATTTGAACAGCCTGCGAATATGCAGAATATCAAAGAAAGAGAAAGAATTAAAGATAATACTTTTTTCATATTGTTACCTTCCAATCATATTTTTCATCATATCAACTGATGATGAAAAGAATTTTTTATATGCACTGCAATAATCACAATCAAGCCTTTGCCGTTTACAGCCGCCGCCCCTGCACAAAGCAAAATAATCACAGTTTCTGCATTTATCATCAACTGTACAGCCTGATTTGAGAAAATCCTTAAAAACAGCTCCCCTGCTCATTTCAAGAAAAGAATTATCATTAATATTTCCGAGTTCAAACTCATCTGTACAGAAGAAATCACAGGGGTAAACCGTACCATCGCCCTCGACAACAAACTGCGGAGAACAAAAACCGTTCATACTGCACTGCTCGGCATTGCCGCCTGAAAGGAGCATCAAATAATTATCAAAGCTTCGAACCGATATGCGGCTTCCTCTCATATTTGAGTTAAAATAAAGTCTGAATGTTTTTTCAAGAAATTCGGCATAATCATTTTTATTCATATATAAATCATCGTCAGCCTGCTTATCAAGCGGTTTCAGGCAGTTTATATACTGAAAGTCAAAAATATCATTCTGTTTCATAAATCTGAAATGCTCTCTGCCAGAAAGCGCAAGATTTTTCGTGACAACAGATAGAATATTGAACCGAACATTATGCTTTTTCAAAAGCGAAACAGTGTTCATAACATCAGAAAAAGACGCTCTGCCGTCAGGGTAAACTCTGTATTGATTCTGCATTTCATTACCGTCAAGCGAGATGCCGACAAGAAAATTGTTTTCCTTAAAAAAGATACACCAATCATCGTCAAGCAAAGTACCGTTTGACTGAAAGCAAAAAGATATAGATGAATTCTGACTGTTTTCTTTTTGGCATATCTGCACAAATTCCTTATAAAAATCAAGACCGCGAAGTGACGGCTCACCGCCCTGAAAAGTAAAAACAACAGGCGTTCCCTTAGCAAGCGAAAATACCGATTGAATAATATTAAATGCAGTTTCAACCGTCATAAAGCCTTTAGAATATTCCTGCCTGTCCTTAGCGAGTGACGAGTAAAAGCAGTATTTGCATTTCAAATTACAGAGTGATGATGCAGGCTTGAGCATTACAGATACTGCCATCATCTCACCTCAATTTGTGACAAAACTTTGCCCACACTGTCGTGTATTACAAGATCGGCAGAGCTGTCTGCCGCTGTTTCATCTCTGTTAATAAGAACGAAATATTTTCCTCTGAAATACCTGATAAAGCCTGCCGCCGGATAAACTGTAAGGCTTGTGCCTGCAACGATAAGGCAGTCGGCATTTGAAATGGCATTTACTGCACCGTTTACGGTATTATTGTCAAGACCTTCTTCGTAAAGAACGACATCGGGTTTCACAAGACCGCCGCATTTATCACATTTCGGAACGCCGTTTGAATTTGCGATATAGTCAGCATCAAAGAATTTACCGCATTTTGTGCAGTAATTTCGCAGTGTTGAACCGTGAAGTTCAAAGACCGTTTTACTGCCTGCTTTCTGGTGCAGTCCGTCAATATTCTGCGTAACGACCGCAGAAAGTTTACCTGATTTTTCAAGTTCCGCAAGTTTCAGATGAGCAGGATTTGGCTCAGCATCAGTGCAAATCAGTTTATCACGGTAAAAATTGTAAAAATAATCTGTATGATTACAAAAGAAGGTGTGCGACAGTATTTCCTCAGGCGGATAATCATATTTCTGATTATAAAGTCCGTCAACAGACCTGAAATCGGGAATTCCGCTTTCTGTTGAAACACCTGCACCGCCGAAAAAGACTATATTTTCACTGTCGTCAATAATCTGCTGAAGTGTCATAAGAACTCCTTAAAAATTCATATTATTCCAGCCCCACTGGGTTGAGCCGTTATATTTTACATAAAGTTTATCGGGTGCGATTCCGAGTTCTTTTTCAAAAATTCTGCACATTGCTTCGGTCATTTCTTCACACTGAGCATCTGTTGACTGACCGAACACGGATATATCGACAAAAGCCATCGGCGCAGTTTCACCCTTGAAATACATATCATACTTATCATTAAAAGCAAGCATAAGCCAACTTTCGTTTTTGCCGAGAATTTCAATAGCCCTACCTAATTCGAATTTAAGAGCGAGTTTCTTTTCCTCGGTAAGCTTTGTATTTGTAATTGTGTTAATGAACGGCATAACAAAAACCTCTTTATTTTAAAATTAATTTAGTATATAATATAATTATAAGATTATAATCAGTTTAAGTCAACAAAATGGTGATAAAGATAATGGAAAAAATTTTAATTGCGCTGTCAGGAGGAATGGATTCCTCTGTTGCGGCAGGAATTTTAAGTAAAGAATATGACTGCATAGGTGCTACGATGAAACTTTATTGCAGCAATGAGCAGGATATAGCCGATGCGGAAAATATATGCAAAAAATTCGGTATTCCTTTTAAACTGCTTGATTACAAAGAACTGTTTGAAAGCACAGTTATCAAAAATTTTATTGATACATATGAAAAAGGCGGAACGCCGAATCCCTGTGTTGTCTGCAACATAAAGCTGAAATTCGGTGCAATGCTTGACGAGGCAAACAAACTTGGGTGCAGTAAAATTGCAACGGGTCACTATGCAAATATTGAGTACAAAAACGGCAGATACTGCATAAAAAAAGCCGCTGATTTAAAAAAGGATCAGAGCTATGTTTTATATGGACTTAATCAAGAGCAGTTATCAAAAACTGTTTTCCCCTTAGGAAATTATACTAAAGACGAAGCAAGAGGCATTGCCGAAAATTTTGATTTATCAACAAGGCACAAAAAAGAAAGTATGGATATTTGCTTTGTGCCTGACGGCGATTATTTCGGTTTTATCAAAAACTACACGGGCAAAGATTTCCCACACGGTCATTTTAAAGACAAACAGGGCAACATTTTGGGCGAGCACGTGGGTATTATTAAATACACAATCGGGCAGAGAAAAGGGCTCGGGCTTGCACTGCCTAAGCCGATGTACGTCCGCAAAAAAGATGTTGAAAACAATGAGGTAATACTCTGCACAAACGAAGAGCTTTTTGAAAACAAGGTTAAAGTTGAAAATTTCAACTGGGTAAGCATTGAAAAGCCTAAAAGTGAAATCAGGGCAAAAGCAAAAATCAGATATAATATGCAGGAGCAGCCCTGCACCGTCTGCCCCGAGGAAAACGAAAATGTAAAGATAATTTTCGACGAACCGCAAAGAGCGGTTACAAAAGGACAGTCAGCAGTAGTTTATGACGGCGATTATGTTATCGGCGGCGGAATAATTGTATAGAAAAAACGGCGGATGATTAAATCATTCGCCGTTTATCTTATATAAATACGAAATGGATTAAGAGCATATACCCGATTGTGCCGACTGCAATACTCAGAAGTGTGTTCTTCTTCCAAAGATGAACACCTGCCGTTGCAAGACCTGCAATAAGCTGAGGAATAATAACATTTACATCGCCTTTTGTAAAATCCTTAAAGCAATAAATAATCAGAACACCGATAATTGCAACAGGAAGAATATCACCGAGATATTTTACAAAAGCAGGCACTTCTTTTTTGCCGCCGAACAAAGCGAAAGGAAACAGCCTTGTGGCAAAAGTACATACTGACGCAACAAGAATGATGATAACCGCCTGTGCAGTTGTAAGAGCCATATTACACCACGCTCCTTTCTGCAGTAAAATATCTTTTCAGAACAGAAAGAAGAAGAACGGTAATTACAAGGCTCGGCAAAAGGAAATTATCTGCACCGAAAATCACAAGGCAGATGACTGCCGAAAAAATTCCGAGCACGCCGACAAGCTTCATTCTACCTTTCTGCCCTTTCATTAAATCAATAAAAATTACGATAAAAAGCGCGGTCATCGAAAAGTCAACACCTGTAAAATCAATCGGTATCAGCTGACAGGCAACAGAACCGATAACTGAGCCGAATATCCAGTAAAGATGATCAAGCTCGCCGATTATAAAACGTGCACGGGGCTCGTCTACCCCGTCGGGAACATCATTGAATGACGTGTTAACGGAGTATGTTTCGTCTGTAAGCGTAAAAATGGTGAACGGATAGCGCCATCCGCCTTTTTTGAATTTATCAACAAAAGACAGACCGTAAAACATATGCCTTGAATTTATAAACAATGTCATCATTGCAACGGTAGGAATTCCTGCACCCGATGCAAGCAGATTGACAAGCAGAAACTGACCCGAGCCTGCATACACTATTACTGAAATAAAAATTGCCCAAAGCCAGTTATACCCTGCCTCATAGAGCATAATGCCGAAGGCAGAGCCGAGAAAAAGATAGCCGAAAAATACGGGCAGCGATTTCTTAAAAGCAAATTTAAAGGTTTTTATTTTATTATTTTTCATAACATTTCACCAACGCAGTCTATTATACAAAAACAGACGGTAAGTTGCAACAAAATGTTGTAATTGCGAGCAAAAAATGATAAAATAAAGGCAGACAAAGGAGGAATTACGATGAATATATGGCATGATATATCTCCGAAAAGGATAAAAAAAGATAAATTTTATGCTGTAATTGAAATTTCAAAGGGCGGCAAAAACAAATATGAACTTGACAAAGACACAGGTATGCTGAAACTCGACCGTGTGCTTTTCACATCAACACACTACCCTGCAAACTACGGCTTTATTCCGAGAACATATGCAAGTGACAAAGACCCGCTTGACGTGCTTGTGCTTTGCAGTGAGCAGATTCAGCCGATGACGATTGTTGAATGTATGCCGATTGGCGTTTTGATTATGGACGACAGCGGCGCAAGAGACGAGAAAATCATTGCAGTACCTGTTAACGACCCGAACTACAACTGTTATACAAATATTGACCAGTTACCTGCACATTATTTTGATGAAATCAAGCATTTCTTTGAAGTTTACAAAACGCTTGAAAAGGGCAAGCCGACATCAGTGCTTGAGGTTGACGACAGACCCGTAGCCGAGGAAATTATTGAAAAATGCATGGAAGAATACATAAGAAAATTTCAGATGTGATAAGCAAAAAGACAACCCCGCCGTTAATTCGGCGGGGTTGATTATTTGTAAAGGTCGATGCCATCATCGACCAAAAAACGGGAGGGCACAGAGACCCTCCCCTACAGATCAATTTGCGTTATAAACACCGCACTCTTAAGTTATGCGCCCATAAAGCGGGTGCAGCGGTTTGTGAGTTCGTCCCAGCGGCGGTCTACTTCCTTTTGGAAAGCTTCGATCATCCACTCGTTTTCGGGCTTGAACATATGCTTGAATCTGCCCTGCTTTGAAAGCCATTCTTCAATCGGAACGTATCTCTTAGGCTCATAGTTCAGAGTCCATACACCGTCCACAACCTCGAAAAGAGGCCAGTAGCGTGTTTCAACTGCAAGTTTGCAGATTTCCATAATATCCCATGTATTATATCTCCAGCCACGTGGGCACGGTGCCATAATATTGAGGAATGCAGCGCCCTTTGTATAAATAGCCTTTTCGGACTTGATATGCAAATCACGGAAGTTCTGAACAAATGTTGTCTGCGCAACATAAGGAACTTTATGCTCTGCGATGATTGCAGCAAGATCCTTTCTGTACTGCGGCTTGCCGTTTGACTGAGAGCCGACAGGAGTTGTAGTTGTATCAGCAAACATAGGTGTAGCAGATGAACGCTGAATACCTGTGTTCATATAAGCGCCGTTATCGTAGCAGACATACACCATATCGTGACCACGCTCCATAGCGCCCGAAAGCGACTGAAAACCGATATCGTATGTACCGCCGTCACCGCCGAAGGTGATGAACTTATATGTATCATCAAGCTTGCCTTTACGCTTTAAAACGTTGTATGCACCCTCAACGCCGCTCATTGTTGCGCCTGCATTTTCAAACGCATTATGAATATAACTATCCTTATAAGAAGTAAAAGGATACATAAATGAAGATACTTCAAGACAGCCTGTTGCATTGCCGACTACTGCCTTATCACCCGGCTTGATTGCCTTGAGCACATTTCTTACTGCGATTGTACCGCCGCAGCCTGCGCACATTCTGTGACCGCCTGCAAGGCGCTCTTCTCTTGCTACATATTCTTTGAAATTATACATTGAAAAGACCCCCTTACTCTCTTACGCCCATATATCTGTATGGGTTTTCTACTGTGCCGTCCTCGGCAATTTTTTCAAGTTCTGCATAAATATTCTTCATATCATCAACTGTAACGTCACGACCGCCGAGACCGTAAACATAGTTGACTGTAAGGCAGTCTGCCTTTGCTCTGTAAAGTGCGGTTGTAACTTCTGAGCCGAGAGGACCGCAGTTGTCGTTATAACTTTCTGTTCTGTCCATCATAGCAACTGCTTTGCAGTTTTTAAGTGCATCGGCAATTTCGCTTGCAGGGAACGGTCTGAACAAACGGATTTTAACAAGACCGACTTTTTTGCCCTGTGCTCTCAAAGCATCAACGGCGTCTTTCGTTGTACCTGCTGCCGAGCCGATAATAACAACTGCATACTCGGCATCGTCCATTTTATACTCTTCAAACAGTCCGTACTCTCTGCCGCTGATTTCTTTATATTCTTTGGCAACATCGAGCGTTACCTGTTTAGCATTTTTAAGTGCCTCTGCCTGTGCTCTCTTAGCCTCAAAATAATAATTTGTAACACTGTAAGGGCCGACAGCCATAGGCATTTCGGGATTAAGAAGATAGTTTTCAGGCTCATACTCGCCTACAAAATCCTTAACCTCTTTATCTTCAAGCAGATTGATATTTTCCACAGCGTGTGAGGTAATGAAACCGTCCTGACAAATCATAACGGGAAGTTTAACATCTTTATGCTCGGCAATTCTGTATGCCATAACGAGGTTATCATAAACCTCCTGATTATTTTCGGCATAAATCTGAATCCAGCCTGCATCTCTTGCACCCATTGAGTCACTGTGGTCGCAGTTGATATTGATAGGACCCGAAAGTGCACGGTTTACAAGTGTAAGCACACAGGGAAGCCTGTTTGATGCGGCAAGATAAAGCTCTTCCCACATAAGTGCCATACCTGCCGATGATGTGGCAGTTACGGAACGTGCACCTGCTGCTTCGGCACCGATAACTGCAGACATTGCAGAGTGCTCGGACTCAACAGGAATAAATTCCGAATCCACTTTACCGCTTGCAACAAGCTTTGAAAAATACTGCGGAATTTCAGTTGACGGGGTAATCGGAAAAGCAGCCATTACATCGGGATTAATCTGGCGAAGTGCCTCAGCAACTGCTTCGTTACCGCTTAAACGATCTCTTCTTGCCATTTTACTTTACCCCCTTCATTGTGATAGCGCCTGTATGGCAGGCTTTAACGCAAATGCCACAGCCTTTGCAGTGGTCATAATCGAAAGCGCCTCGCTTGCCGTCTACAACAGGAATAACGCTGTCAGGGCAAACAGGAACGCACATTAAGCAATGAATGCACAAATCCTCGTGAAGCTCGGGTTTAACCGAAGTCCACTCGCCTGTATTAAAATGAACAGAGGTTTCAGGGCCGTAAATCTGCATACCCTCTGTCAGATCCTGCCATTTGCAGTCAAGACCTAATTTATTTACGTCTGATTTCATTTAGATAACCTCCTTAACTTCATCAAATGTCATTTTAAGAGCGTTCATATTACCCTCAATAACCTCAGGCTTTGATGCAAATTTATGGCTGAATGACGCCTCCATTTCAGAGAGAAATTCATCAAAATCCATAACATTTGAAACTTTTACAATGCCTGCAAGCATAGGTGAATTCGGGAAATACTTGCCGAGGCAGGCAACGGAAACTTTGCGGGCATCAACTGTAAACACTCTGCCTTTGTAGCCGTGAAGATGAGGCATAATTTCATCTTTCCCCTTTGCAGTGTTGATGAGCAGTGCGCCGTCTTCGCTGAGACCTGCGGTAACATTAACGGTATCGAGAAGACCCTCGTCAACAACAACAACGAAATCGGGATTATAAATATTTGAATGAACACGAATTTCGTTTTTGCTTATTCGATTATAAGCCGTAATTGGCGCACCCATTCTTTCAGGGCCGTATTCGGGGAAGCCCTGAACATAGCTGCCTGTTTTGAATGCTACATCGGCAAGGAGCAGAGCAGCAGTTTTTGCACCCTGACCGCCTCTGCCGTGCCAGCGGATTTCTACAACATCTTTCATAGTTTACCTCCTGTTTATTACCATTATCATAAGAACAAAAAACGCCTCTTTACCCTGTAAAGGTAAAGAGACGATAATTAATACCGTGGTACCACTCTTTTTCATCTTTTGCAAGACGCACTCAACGAACCAACATTCGCTTGCATTTATAACGGTTGCCGCCGTCTGCACTTACTTGAATTTCAGCACAGCCACTCAAAGAGGATATTACGATTTTACTTTTAATGCCTCGCACCGGACGGCAATTCTCTGAATAAAAGCACAAAACCGATTTTTGTTCTTGTCAATGTGTTTGAATATTATTTTTTGAAATTATAATACAAAAAAATACGTTTGTCAACAGGAAACGGCAAGAAATTTCGGTATATAAAGCGAGAGGGCACAGAAACCCTCCCCTACAATGAATATTATTTGATTTTCGGCGGGGGTGTGGGCACCCCGCCCTACGACGAATATTTGTAGAGCTAACAGAGAAAAAGGCTCCCTTGATGATGAAGCTGTCACCGAATGTGACTGAGGGAGAGATACAATACTTTGTTGTTATACTACCCCTCCGTCACTTGCGTGACACCTCCCCTGACAAGGAGATGCACACAAAGGTTTATTCAAAATTGCCGATATTGCATACTTTGCCGAAACCATACAAAATCTTTGTTGCATGGATACGCTGTGTTGCACCCTGCGGATTTATAAAGCCTTGCTGTGTGCCTGTAATCATTCCGTTATAATTTGACCACTGCAAAGCCTCTACAGCCCAATCATTTACATCTCTGAAATCGGGATATGAAGAAAGATCAACATTTTTATACTTTTCATCACCGATAGTTCCGCTGTCTTTTGCGAATCTGAACAGGAATGACGCAGTCTGCTCTCGTGTTACATTGTCAAACGGTTTGAATGTAATTTGGTTTGTAATGCCATTATCAAGCGCCCAGCAAGCGGCATCATAATAGTAAACACCCGTGTCTTTAATATCGGTAAACGGTGATGTTTTATAACGGTTGTTGTCTGCGTAAGGCTCGCCTGCCATACGGTAAAGAATAGTTACAAACATTGCTCTGGTAATAGGTGTTTTAGGTGAAAAATCAGAGTAAAGCGGTGGATTTGTGCCTTTAATGAATTCATTATACACAGATGTATATAAAATGTATTTAAAATAATCATCTTTGAAAGCAGTTATATCCATAAACGGAAGTTGATAAGTTATTTCGCCGCAGTTTGAGCAGTACAAAAAGAATAAATCGCCTACATTTTTCCAACATTCTTCATGCTCTTCATAAGATTCACAAAAAGAATGATTGAATTTATCAATATATTCGGGATGTAAACCATAAGTAAGAACATTTTCCCACTGTTCTTCTGTGCCTTCATAACCGATAAATGCACTCTCATTGCAAGGATAAAAATTATCACTTATATATTTAAGTGAAGTCGGCAGAATTACAGAAGTCATACTGACACAACCGTCAAAAGCATTTTGAACATTTTCAATATTAGGAGCATAAAAGTTAATAAGATTTTTGCAGCCGCGAAATGCACCATCATGTATATTTCTTAATTTTTCAGGCCAGTTTTCACTGCTGTTGCTTAAAACACGATAAAGACTTTCACAGTTACTAAATGCATATTCTTCAATACGAATAATATTATCCGACAGAATAACGTACTCAAGATTATCACAATTTGCAAATGCAGCTTCGGAAATAACCGAAACTGTATTAGGAATCTGAACCATCTTCAAAGAGCGCAATGAAATTAAAGCTTCTTTCCCGATAGTAGTAACCATTACACCGTCATCGACATAATCAGGGATTGAAAGATACTCAATATCCCCTTCAAAGTCTGTTATAACCGCATATTTATGACTTCTGTCAGTATAATCATAATACAGAATAAAATCATCTCCGACCGCTGCTTTAGCTTTAAAATCAAAGCCTGCGGTAATGGTGAATAGCATCGCAAGGGAAAGGATTAAAGATACAATGCGCTTTGCGGTTCGATTATAGCATCGAGCCTGCCGCTTACTTTGCGGTGCGTCGAGGACGCCGCACCCTACGTTTTTTGTGTTCATTTTTTTAACCTCCGATAAAATAAAAAATGCACAGCTCATTGGCTCTTTTAATATATCATTATTTTAACCAAAGGTCAAGAAAAACGGTCGGAATGAACCGACCGTTTAGATATGTTGTTATAAAGCGGAGAATTTTTAAAAATATTTTGAATCCCTCCGCCTCGTACCTCGGCACCTTCCTTTAACAAGGGAGGCAAGTATTAATACATACCGCCCTGAGCTGCGGCTGCCATAGCGGCTGCGTTTGCAGCATCTGCCTGCGGGTCTTTGATATCTGTTACAAGTGACTCGGTTGTGAGTACCATTGATGCAACAGATGCGGCATTCTGAAGTGCAGAGCGTGTAACCTTTGCAGGGTCTACGATACCTGCATCAATCATATCGCAGTACTCATTAGCGGCAAAATTGTAGCCGTAGCCTGCTTTATTTGCATTAAGGATTTTATCAAGAATTACAGAGCCTTCCATGCCTGCATTCTTTGCAATCTGACGAACAGGCTCTTCAAGTGCCTTAAGAACGATTGAAACGCCTGTTTTGAAATCGGCGTCATCTGTATCAAGAAGTTTTTCAACAGCAGGAACTGCATTGATAAGAGCAACGCCGCCGCCTGCCACGATACCCTCTTCAACTGCCGCTTTAGTAGCTGCAAGAGCATCCTCAATACGGAGTTTCTTTTCTTTCATTTCAGTTTCGGTAGCGGCACCAACCTTGATTACTGCTACACCGCCTGCCATTTTGGCAAGTCTTTCCTGAAGTTTTTCGGTATCAAATTCAGATGTTGATGCCTCAATAGCAGTTCTTATCTGACCTACACGAGCCTTGATAGCGTCTGCATCACCTGCACCGTCAACAATAATTGTGTTTTCTTTTGTAACTTTTACCTGACGAGCCTTACCAAGCATAGCCATAGTAGCATCCTTAAGCTCAATGCCGAGATCCGATGTAATAACCTGACCGCCTGTAAGAACAGCGATATCCTGAAGCATATCCTTTCTTCTGTCGCCGAAGCCGGGTGCTTTTACGCATACGCATGTAAATGTACCGCGGAGTTTGTTAAGAAGAATTGTCTGAAGAGCCTCGCCCTCAACATCTTCGGCAACGATTACAAGTTTCTGACCGCTCTTGAGAACTGATTCAAGAAGAGGAAGAATATCCTGAACGGTTGAAATCTTTTTATCTGTTATAAGAAGGAGTGCATCGTCGATAACTGCTTCCATTTTATCTGTATCGGTTACCATATAAGGGCTGATATAGCCACGGTCAAACTGCATACCTTCTACTACTTCGCAAACAGTCTCGGCTGTTTTTGATTCCTCAACAGTGATAACGCCGTCTGCAGAAACCTTTTCCATAGCATCTGCAATAAGTGAGCCGATATATTCATCCTGTGCTGAAACAGTAGCAACACGTGCAATATCGTTTGTGCCGCTTATCTGCTTTGAATTTGCTTTTACGGCATTAACTGCTTCATCAACGGCAGCTTTGATACCGCTTTTAACAACCATCGGGTTTGCGCCGGCGGCTACATTTTTCATACCCTCACGAACGAGAGCCTGAGCAAGAAGTGTAGCAGTTGTTGTACCGTCGCCTGCATCATCGTTTGTTTTTGATGAAACCTCTTTAACAAGCTGAGCGCCCATATTTTCAAATGCGTTGTCGAGCTCAATTTCCTTAGCGATTGTTACGCCGTCGTTTGTGATAAGCGGAGCGCCGTACTTTTTATCAAGAACCACGTTTCTGCCTTTAGGACCGAGCGTGATTTTAACAGTGTTTGCAAGTTTATCAATACCTGCCTGAAGAGCCTTGCGGGCATCTTCGCCGAAAATAATATCCTTAGCCATTATAGATTTCCTCCTGTATTAATGCTGTTATTACTCAACTACGGCAAGAATGTCTTTAACAGATGCGATTGTATAATCCTGACCGTCAAGTTTAACATCTGTGCCGCTGTATTTTGTAATGATTACTTTGTCACCTGTGCTGACAGTCATCGGGTTTTCTTCCGTACCCGGACCAACTGCCTCTACAAGCATAAATTCAGGCTTTTCCTGTGCCGATGCGGCAATAAAAAGTCCTGATGCCGTTGTTTCTTCTGCCTCAACCGATTTGAGCAGAACCTTGTCTGCAAGTGGTTTAATAGTCATAAGAATGTCACCTCTATTTAAAAATAATTTTCAAGTTTTAGCACTCTATGACCCCGAGTGCTAATTACTATTTTAGCAAGAATTTTCCATTTGTCAATAGTGTTCACAAATATTTAAAAAAATATAGCATTCTCATACTATAAATATTGCACTGACGCATATGATTATTACTTAGTTTATTAAATATAAATAAAAAAGCGGATAAATCCGACACATACTGAAATTAATACGGGTCGATGAAGGCATCGACCCCTACTATAAAATTAAATTATACGGGAGGGCACGGAGGCCCTCCCCTACTGACTAATTTTTTCGTTTATGATATTTTTTCAAGTAGGCAGACGGCGTGGGCGGAAATCCCCTGCAGTGCACCCGTGAAGCCCAATTTTTCTTCGGTAGTCGCCTTGACGGAAACTGCGTCAATATCAATATTGCAGGCCCTGGCAATATTTGCACGCATATCATTTATATACGGCGCCATTTTGGGAGCCTGCGCAATAATTGTTGAATCAATGTTGCCGACCTTATAGCCTTTTGCGCCGACTGCCTCAACAACCTTTTCAAGCAGAACAAGACTGTCTGCCCCCTCAAATTCGGGGTCTGTATCAGGAAAAAGATGTCCTATATCGCCCATTGCGCACGAACCGAGAATTGCATCGCTTACTGCATGAAGAAGAACATCGGCATCACTGTGACCTAAAAGCCCCTTTTCATACGGTATCTCAACTCCGCCGATTATGCATTTTCTGTTTTCGGCAAATCTATGAACATCATAACCATGACCGATTCTCATTACTCTTCACCCCTCGCTTTTAAAATACTTTCTGCGTGTAAAATATCTTCTTTGGTCGTAATTTTAATATTATCATAATCACCGAGAACAGCATAAACCTTCTGCCCGATATTCTCTACCAGCTGGCAGTCATCGGTATAATCCCTGCCCTCTTTTTCAGCCTTTGCAACTGCTTTCTTATAAAGATTAAAATTGAAAATCTGCGGCGTCTGAATTGAAATAAGCGAACTTCTGTCAGGTGTATCGGTTATCAGCAGTTTATCATCGACAACCTTTATTGTGTCTTTAACAGGAACGCCTGTTGCCGCCGCGCCGCAGTCAAAAGCCTTATCATATGTATTAATAATTGCTTTCTGTGTTACAAGCGGTCTTGCGCCGTCATGAATGATAATATAGTCGCACTCGTCAATCATTTCAACGGCATTTTTAACGCTTTCCTGCCTTGTTGCTCCGCCGATAACAAAGGTTACTTTTTCGCTTTCAAGAATGTCGGAAAAAGCATCAACATCACACTCACGGCAAACAACTATAATTTCATCAACAAGCGGTAAATCAAGAAACGCCTCAACACTGCGCTGAATAACGGGTTTGCCGCCAATATCGATAAGCATTTTGCTTTTATCAATTCCCATTCGTGTGCCGTTTCCTGCACCAAGGATTACTGCTACATTAAACAATTCTTTTTATCCTTTCCAGTTCCTCCATATTAGGGGTTACAAATTCAGTTTTATAATCATCATAAATAACCATACCGGGTTTTGCACCGACAGGCTTTTTAACATTTTTAATAATGGTATAATCAACAGGAACATTTGAGGAATGACCTGCCTTGCTGTTATATGATGCAAGGAGCGCCGCCTCGCGGATAACCTTATCGGTAAATTCTCTGCCGTCATTCTTCACTACTACATGAGAACCTGCCGTATCTTTAACGTGAAACCAAAGGTCATAATTTTTAGCGGTTTTAAGCGTTAATTTATCATTCATTACGTTATTTCTGCCGACGAAAATTTTAAAGCCCTCCGTGCTTTCATATTCCATCGGCTTAAGCAATTTTTCGCTTTTGCTTTTAAAGAATTTACGCTTTAAAAATCCTGTTTCGGCAAGCTCGGTTCTTATTGCGGAAATCTCACTGTCTGTTTCGGCACGTGACAGACTGTCAATAACTGAATCAAGATAGTCTGCTTCCTGCCTTGCCTGTGCAATAAAATCGGTAAGCTTAGTTTCCGCTACCTGCTTTTTTCTGTATTCCTTATAATACTTCTGTGCATTCTGAGCAGGAGAAAGTGTTACATCGGCAGGAATGCGGACTGTTTTATTTTCATCATAATAATTCTGCAAATCATAATACGGAGCACCCTTTTTAAGTGCATACTGATTTGAAATAATTAAATCGCCGAAAATTCTGTAAGTTTCTTTATCTTTGCATTCTTCAAGTTCTTTTTCTCTGTTTGCCGCTTTACGCACTGCACGCTCCTGCAAATTCTGAAGAGTTTTGAACAGTTCGGCAGAGCGCTGGCGGATTCTGTCTATTCTGACTTTTTCATAAAAAAAATAATCAAGGAGTGCACTCGGACTGTCAAACTCTTTAAGTGATGCAAGACTGCCGTACTGATTTATCGGCATAAATGCAAAATCAAATGGTTTATCGGTAATAACAACCGAAAACTCGGGATTTTTTGCAAACTGTTTAATCTGAGAAAGCGATGTGCCATTTTCATATTCACGGCAGACAATCGGCGAAACGCCCATAACAGCGTCCTGAAAAGCCTTTGACGGAGTTTTTCTGCTTTCTTTGATACGAGCTTCAATAAGCTGTTCATCGTCAATGAAAATATTCATTTTATCCTGTTTGAGCGGAGCGATATATTTTTCACCTGGCAGAATTGTTCTGACCTGTGATTTTTCTTCATCGACTCTTTTAAGTGCGTCAACTACAATACCGTTTTCATCAACAAGAATTACATTGCTGTATCTGCCCATAATTTCAACAATAAGCGAAAAACGAACAGGGTCGCCGAGTTCATTTGTACTGTCAAACCCGATTGTGAGTATTCTCTCAAGACCGTCCTGCTCGATATCGGTTATTTTTGCGCTGAGCAGGTGCTTTCTGAAAAGCATACAGAGCATCGGCGGTTTGGCAGGATTTTCGGGCGGAAATTCGGTAAAATGAACTCTTGCACTGTCTGCCCTTGCTGACAAAAGCAGTTTTTTTGCACCCTCTCTTGAACGCAGAGAAAACACCAATTCCTCTTTTGAGGGTTGGTGTATCTTCTCTACCCTTGCACCGACTGCAAAGGCTGATATTTCATTTTTTATATGATGCAAAAAAATACCGTCAAGTGCCATAATAATCCTTTAAATAACTGTGTGAACGGGGTTTTTCTGATTGCCCCAGATAAATTCAACATCTGTAAATACTTTTTTCAAATCCTCCATAAACATTTTAAAAGGAAGTGACTCCGTTTCAAAATGACCTGCGCTGATTACAGCTTTACCCTGTTCGGCAAAATCGAGCATCTGATGATATTTCATATCGCCCGTTAAGAAACAGTCTGCGTAGCTAAGTGCAAGCTCTGCAAATTCTTCACACGCACCGCCGCCGACAGCAACTGTTTTAATCGGGTTTTCGGTATCTGTATATCTGATACCCGAAACGTCAAGCATATCCGAAACAAACTGTGCAAAATCATCAATGCTCATTTCACAGTCAAGACTGCCGTAAGAAATGAAACTGTTTTCAATCTGCTGAATATTGTCAAGCCCGAGAATTTCACACAATTTTGTGTTAATTCCGTTTTTTGCCATATCAAAATTTGTATGTGCGGAAATTACGGCAATATTGCTGTTTACTGCAGTATAAAGCGCAGTGCCTTTTTTTACGGAGTTCACACCGCCGAAAATAATCGGGTGATGTGAAATAATCAAATCTGCGCCGATTAATTCTGCATATTCGGCAACTGCTTTTGTTACATCAAGCGTTACTACCGCTTTTTTTACCTCTTTGCGGAAATCACCGACGAGGAAGCCGGAATTGTCCCACTGCTCCATAGTATCAAAAGGAGCAACGGAATTTATATAGTCATAAATATTTTTTACTGTAGTCATAATTTTTCTTTAACAGCGGTGATAACCGACGAATAATCGGCGCCGCCTTTCATTTTATTTTCAAGATGATTTAAAAGATGAGTAAAATATTCTTTATGGGTAAAATCAGTAATGTTACCTAAAAAATAATAAAGCTCATCATATTTTTTGATTTCGCCTGTATAGTAAGCGTCAAGCACATTATAGCAGTGACTTTGCTCTCGCACGATAAAATCTTCGCCAATTTCAAAACCGTTATCACACAGAAATTTGCGAAGTATTTCGGGATGAGTCATCGGGTTGAATATGTAATGCTTATCAGCTGAAAAGTGTTCTTTTGAAGTATTAAGAATATGTGAAATCAATTCTCCGCCCATTCCGCAGAAAGTAACGTCTGTATAAGAATCCGGATCAATGCCGCAAAGACCGTTGGAAAGAACAAGGCTTACGCTGTTTTGAAGATTTTCTTTTATAATCAACTTTTGGCAGAAAGAAAGCGGGCCTTGATTAATGTCGCTTGCAACTGCTGACTTTATTATGCCGTTTTGCAGAAGATAAACAGGCAGACAGCCGTGGTCACACCCTATATCGGCAAGGACAGCTCCCTGCCGAACAAGGTTCGCCGCAGCAAAAAGCCTTGGTGATAAACTAATCATTATTTCTGTGCAAGAAACGCATTGATTTTTGCAACAAGTTCGTCGGCATCTGTGCCGTGAACCATACAGGCAGCCTCAACAGACTCACCGCGTGATGCAGGACAGCCGAGACAGTGCATACCCATTTCAAGGAAAAACGGTGCTGTGTCAGGGCAGGCATCAAGAATATCGCCGATAATCGTTTCTTTAGTAATTTTTTTCATTTTAAGATCTCCTTTATTTTCGGTGCGTCGGTAACGCCGCACCCTACATATTACAGATATATTATATATTATTATAAAAACCTTTGCAAGACAGTAATTTTTATGTTAATATAGTTTTTACAGCGGAGGTTGATATTATGAGCAAAAACATTTACGAAAATGAAAATATAAAAGATGACGAAAACGAAAATTTTATAAAATTTGACGCATTTACATACGGTATTGAAAAAGGCGGACTGAGGAGCAAGGCTCAGATTAACATTATGGTTTGCTACATTGTGGCAAATGTTAATGCAAGAGTTACTGCAAAAAACATTGTTGACGCTATGGTAACGGGCAGTATTGCAAATTATTTTGAAGTCAGCGAGGCAGTTGCAGGAGCGATAAAAAGAGGCCTTGTAGTTGAGGACGAGGAGGGTTTTTTGACCGCCACAAAAGAGTGTAAAAAATTAACCGAACTTGTTGAAAACGATTTACCGTATACAATGAGGGTTAAAAGCATTGAACTTACACTGAAAACAGCGACTGTTGACAGGTTTACAAAAGAAAACAAAGTTGAAATTGAAAAAACGGAAACAGGCAGTTACAACATAACAATGCACATTACAGACAAGGATATTGACTTTCTTGTACTTACACTCAATGTGCCGTCAATCGCCGAGGCAGAAGTTATAAGGGAAAAGTTTTTAAATGACCCTGTTAAGGTATATGATAATCTGATGAATACATTATTTGATGAGAATTAAGGATGAAATCAGACTTCGGGAAACGGAACAGAATTTTGCATTATAAATTCGGCGTGTTTCTGACCAATTTATCGACAGTCTGAAAAAAGCACTCCGAGGAGTGCTTTTTTTGTTTATATGATTTAATTATTCAGCGTCTTCCGAAGATTCTTCGGTAACTTCTGCATCTGCTGTTTCTTCAGCATCAGCATCGTTTTCTTCATCTTCAAGGCAAGCCTTTACCGAAAGGCTGACACGCTTTTTATCAAAGTCAATATCAGTAATTCTTGCTTTAAGAACATCGCCTACTTTACAGCCGTCAGCAGGAGTTTTAATTCTTTCTTTACTGATCTGGCTGATATGAATAAGTCCGTCAAGACCCGGAAGAATGTTTGCAAATGCACCGAATGCGGCAAGACCGACAACCTTAACTTCAACATCTGTGCCTACAGGGTAATCTCTTTCAAGAATTGCCCACGGATCATCTTCAATTTTCTTGAAGCCGAGTGAAATTTTCTTTGTTTCAGCGTTAAGCTTTTTAATTGTTACTTCAACAACATCGCCGACCTTAACAACTTCTGACGGATGCTTGATTCTTGTCCATGAAAGTTCGCTGATGTGAATCATACCGTCTACACCGCCGAGATCAACAAATGCACCGTAATTTGTAAGTGATTTAACTGTGCCTGTATATTTCTGGCCTTCTTCAGCCTGTGCCCAGAAAGCGTCCCTTGCTGCTTTCTTTTCAGCATTGATTACAGCTTTCATAGAACCAACTGCACGTCTTCTTGACTTATCTACATCAATAATCTTGAAACGGACTGTTGTTCCTTTAAGTACATTAAGGTCTTCCTCTTTCGCAAGACCTGTAAGTGAACCCGGAATAAATACACGAGAACCGAGTGCTGATACAAGAATACCACCTCTTACAACTGCGGCAACAACGCCTTCGATGGTTTCTTTTTCTTCCTGTGCTTTAACAATGCTGTCCCAGCCTTTGTAAGCATCTGATAATTTTTTAGAAAGTTTAAGCACACCGCTTACATCGTCTGTTTTAAGAATAACAAGACTGAGTTCATCGCCGATAGATACAACATCTTCGCACTTATCAAACGGCTCAGATGAGAGATCGTCAGCATCAATTACACCGGTCTGCTTTCTGCCGGGAACATCAACAAAAACCTCTGTAGGTGTAATGTTGACAACAATTCCCTTAACGACTTTGCCTGTGTCTTCATTCTGGAATGACTGTTCGAGCAATTCTGCGAAGGATGCCTCTCCATCAGCAGATGCTTCGACAGCAGCCTTAGCGGCTTTATCAGCGGTTTCTGCTGTCTCCGCAACTACATCGGCAGCTGCTTCAACTTCCTTTTCTTTAATTTCTTCGGACATGGATTTGAGTACCTCCTTGATAATTACTGAGGGTGTGGACGCACCCGCAGTTACTCCAACTTTATCGTAAACCGAAAAATCTATTGACGAAAGTTCGTCTGCCGTTTCAATAAGAAAAGCAGGGCAGTTTTCGCTGCATACATTTTTGAGTTTCGATGTGTTGGATGAATGACGGCCTCCGACAACGACAACAGCGTCGCACTCAAGGGACAGAGCATACGCTTCTGCCTGTCTGTCAGATGTCGCATTGCATATTGTATCAAATATTTTACAATTTGTACATACCTTTTTTAGAATTTTATTGCATTTTTTCCACTCTTCGACACTGAAAGTTGTTTGCGAAACGCAAATCAGATTTTCTTTTTTTGACAAATCGTGAATTTTGACAAGATTTTCGAGTTCCTCTTCATTTTTGAACACATATGTATCACCCACACAGAACGAGCGGATGCCCATAACCTCGGGGTGATTTTCATCGCCTGCAATAAGAGTAACAGTGCCCTCCTGCTCGGATTTAACGATATTATGAATTTTAAGAACAAACGGGCAGGTTGCATTTATATACTCAATGCCTGCATTCTCAATTTCATCAATAACGCTTTTTTCAACGCCGTGAGTTCTGATTACAATTTTATAATCTTTCGGACACTCAGACGGGTTGTCAATAGTCTTAACACCTTTTGAATTCAAATCATCAACAAGCTGCTGATTATGAATAATCGGTCCGAGCGTGCAGCATTTTTCATTTTTTTCAACAAGACTGTAAACAAGATTAACCGCTCTGTCCACGCCAAAGCAGAACCCTGCTGTTTTGGCAAGTTTAATTTCTTTCATTTTTTTCTGCCTCCCAGAGGGAAAGTATATTATCCATTACAAGATTGGCGGCATTTTTTATATCGCTCGGCGCAGTTTCTTCCTTATTGAGTCCGAGTTCTTCAGTGGTAATGATTTTACCGTATCTTATTGTAACTTTTTTACCGAATTTAATAGGGCCGTCACAATAAATAGCGGCAGGAAGGACGGCGGCATTTGTAGCCTTTGCAATGACTGCAACGCCTGCTTTTGCTTTCTGAGGAACACCGTTTTTATCTTTGACACGCTTGCCCTCGGGGCATATTGCCATTACGTGACCCTCTTCAATAATCTTTTCGCCGTACTCGATTGCAGAATTATCACCTTTTCCACGTCTGACAGGAAAGCCGTAAAGATGCTTTATAACCCAGCCGACAATAGAATTTTTAAAAAGTTCTACCTTTGCCATAAAGTGAAGCGGCGGAACATTTTTGGGAATAGAAACAAAAACGGGGTCAAAAGCGCAGGTATGGTTTATTGCAACTATGTAACGCATATTTTTATCGGTCGGCACATTTTCAAGACCTTTGAATTCAAGTTTATAAACTGCCTTGAAAACAGGACCGAAAACCTTTTTTACAAAGCCGTAAAATTTATAGTGTTTAACCTGAGTGTAATCGAAATTCATATGTATTCTCCTTTTATTCAGCGGTGCGTTTTTATACGGGAGGGCACGGAGACCCTCCCCTACAAAAATATTTTACGAATTAATGATGTTTATAATAAGTTCTGTGCCTTCCTCAACAGTCATTCCCGTATTATCGGCAATAACTGCATCATCGGTCGGTTTCATCGGAGCGATTTCCCTGTGGCTGTCCTGATAATCACGTTTATTCACATCATCAAGGACTTCCTCATAGGTTACATTTTCGCCTTTCAGCACAAGTTCGTCATAACGCCTTTTGGCACGGCACTCGGCAGAAGCGGTCAGAAAAATCTTTATATCTGCATTCGGCAGAACAACAGAACCAATATCCCTGCCGTCCATAATTACGTTATTATTTCTTGCTATATCGCGCTGAAGCTCAAGCAAAAATGCACGAACCTCGGGAATTTTTGAAACATTTGATGCACCCATTGAAATTTCGGGTGTTCTGATAAGTGACGACACATCTTCACCATTCAGAATAACGCACTGTGTGCCGTTTTCATCAAAAGTAAGCTTTATATCGGTATTTTCAAGCATTTTAATAATTTTGTTATTATCATCAATCACGCCGTTGTTTACGGCATTGAGAGCGATTGCTCTGTAAAGAGCACCCGTATCAACATAAATAAAGCCGAGTTTTTTTGCCGCTGCTTTGGCAACCGTGCTTTTGCCTGCGCCTGCAGGACCGTCTATTGCAACATTAATCATATTTTTATTCCTTTCACATATTCCGTCCACAGGTATAGCCTGTTGAAAATGCAATCTGCAGATTAAAACCGCCCGTGTATGCATCAACGTCAATAACTTCACCTGCAAAATAAAGATTATCAACTATTTTGGATTTCATCGTTTTAGGGTCTATTTCACGAACATTAACGCCGCCGCTTGTGACGATTGCCGCTTCAATATCATAAAACGATGTCAGATTAATTTTAAAATTTTTTAAAAGATGAACAAGCGTGTGCCTCTGCTCCTTCGTAATTTCATTAACCTTTGCCGACGGCTGAATTCCGCTTAACCTAACTATAACAGGAATCAGCTTTTTAGGCAACAATCCGTTTAAAGAATTGATAAAATCTTTATTAATATTCTGCTCAAAATCACGCAGAATACGCTTGTCAAGCATTTTTTCATCAAGTCCGGGCTTTAAATCAATATAAAGTGAGTAACTGCCGTTATCAAAAGTTTCAATATGGCTTGATGCGGAAAGAACAACGGGACCGCTGACGCCGAAATGTGTAAAAAGCATTTCACCGAAATCGGTATAAATTGTCTTATCATCCCTGCAAAGTTTGACCGAAATATTTTTAAGGCTCAGCCCCTGCAAATCAGGGATAAAATTATTGCTTGCCACAAGAGGCACAAGCGACGGTTTTATTCTTGAAATGGTATGGCCGACTGATTTTGCAAGGCGGTAGCCATCACCCGTTGAACCTGTTGATGAATAGCTTAAACCGCCTGTGCAGACAGCGACTGCATCACAGGGAATTTTACACCCGTCAGTCAGAGCGACTGCATTTATTCTTTCACCGTCAAAATCAAAAGCCTTAACCTCACCATTTAAAAATTTAACGCCGCACTGTTTTGCATTTTTCACAAGCGCATCAACGATATCAGATGATTTATCACTTTCGGGAAAGACTCTGTTTCCCCTCTCAATTTTAGTTTTTACACCCAAATCTTCAAAAAAAGCAATCGTATCATACGGCATAAAATTTGAAAAAGCCGAATATAAAAAGCGCGGATTTCTCGGTATATTCTGTATCAAATCATTGATTTCAAAGCAGGCATTTGTAACATTGCATCTGCCCTTGCCTGAAATCATAACCTTTCTTGCAGGTCGCGGCATTTTTTCAATAATCGTTACGTCATTGCCGAGTTTAGCGCTTTCTGCACCTGCCATTAAACCCGACGCACCTGCACCTATAACTATAATTTTTTTCATTATTCTTCTACCTGTAATTCAAGTTCGGACAGTTCAAGCGATGCCTGTTCCCATTCAGCGTACAGCCTGTCTTTTTCAGTATTGACATCGTGCAGTTTCTGCGTAACTTCCATTAATTTTTCATAAGGCGGATTTGAGGCAATCTCTTCTTCAAGAAGCGCCGCCTTTTCTTCAATATCTTCAATATCGGACTCAAGGCGTGACACCTTGGTTTTCAGTTTTCTGAGATTGCTTGCACGCTCTTTTTTCAGCTTATAATCATTAACCTTGGCAGGTTTTTTCTGAACCTCCTGCACGGTTTCAACCTTACGTTTTTCAAGGTAATAATTATAATCACCGTCATAGCGCACAATACCGTCTTTTTTCAGCTCAATCACCGACGTTGCAAGCTTATTGATAAAATATCTGTCATGCGAAACAATCAGCATTGTGCCGCTGTAATTCAGAAGTGTATTTTCAAGTTCCTCTCTTGAAAAAGCATCAAGGTGATTTGTAGGCTCATCAAGAAGAAGAAAATTGAATCTGCCGAGCATCAGTTTCAAAAGTGCAATTCTTGCCCTCTCGCCGCCCGAGCAGTTGCTGAGCACTTTGTAAACATCGTCACCTTTGAAAAGAAATGCTGCAAGGGCGTTTCTTATCATAGTTTCGGTCATTGCAGGAAAGGCAGACCATACCTCATCAATCGCAGTTTTACTAAGATCAAGCTTTGCCTGCACCTGATCAAAATAGCCTGTAAAAAGATTTGCGCCGAATTTGAAATAACCGCTGTCAGGGCGGTAATCCTTCATGAGAATTTTTAAAAGCGTTGTTTTGCCGCACCCGTTATCACCGAGCAGAAAAAGTCTTTCGCCTTTTTTAACGTGAAAAGAAGCGTTTTCAAAAATTACTTTGCCGTCAAAAGATTTTGAAAGATCTTTCACTTCAAGCACATCTTCGCCCGACACGCATTTCGGCGTAAAATCAAAGCGGATTCTTTTGACTTTAGCATCCGGCACAACCATCTGCGCTTTAATGCGTTCAATAACTTTCTCTTTGCTTTCGGCGGTTTTAATATTCTTTTCTCTGTTCCACTGACGCTGTTGGGCAATTATACCCTCAAGACGTTCAATTTCTTTTAAATCGTTTTCATATTTTTCGGTAATTGCTTTCTGCTCCGCCTCTTTTTTAACAAGAAATTCAGAGTAATTTCCCTTATACGAACGGAGTTTTTTATTTTCAAGCTCTATTGTTTTATTTGTGATTTTGTCAAGAAAATATCTGTCGTGCGAAATAACTATAAATGCACCTGAAAACGATGCAAGAAAATCTTCAAGCCAC
>CABUAS010000017.1 GCA_902489595.1 uncultured Oscillospiraceae bacterium
TGCTTACAAACTACAACGGCACACCGATTACCTATGACGAAATCGGCAACCCGCTTACAATCGGTGAAAAAACATTAACTTGGACAGGCAGACAGTTGCAGAGTATAACCGATAACGAAAATGCTATCTCTTATACCTACAACGGTGACGGCTTAAGAACATCCAAAACCGTAAACGGCACAAAAACTGAATATTACTACAACGGCTCAATCCTTGCAGGTCAGAAGTCGGGCGACGATACACTTGTATTTATGTATGATAATAATTCCGATATTTTTGGATTTATTTACAATGATACGGAATACTATTATATTAAGAACGCTCAGAATGACGTTATCGGTATCGCAGACAAAGACGGCAAAGTTGCATTAAAATATTCCTATGATGCATGGGGTAAAGTTATCTCCATTACCGACAGAAACGGCAGTGACATCAACAATTTAAAAACGGAAAAATTTGACCCGACCACAGGCGAAACTATTACTGAATATGATGAAAACGGCAACGTTATCGTACCCGTACACCCATACGTACAACTTGCCCGCATCAACCCTATCCTCTACCGCAGTTATTACTACGATAAGGAAACTGAATGGTATTATCTTAACACACGTTACTATTCACCTGATATGTGCAGGTTTATCAATGCGGATGATTCTGAAATTCTGTTTGAAGACCAAGATAGTTTACTTGAACACAATCTTTTTAGTTATTGTCTGAATAATCCAACAAATATGCAAGATGCAAACGGTGATATTGCAGTTTCATCAATAATTGGTGGTATTGTAGGTGGTGCGGCAGGAGCAGGATTAGGATATTTACTTGCAAAACACCTTGGTCTTACAGGCTGGAAGAAAGCAGCTTTGATTGCCGCAGCAACTGTTGGTGGTGCAGTTCTTGGTGCATTTCTTGGACCTTATGTAGCGAAATTAGGTGGCAAAGTTGCAGCTAAACTTGGCATTAAGACTGCGACTAAGAAAGTTGCTAAACGAAGTTTTTCTCAACTTATAAAGGATATTACAAAACATCCTAAAAAATGGAAAATGACCAAAGAAGTTATCACTCAGAGTACAAGAAGAGGAAATAGAGGTGGATTGTCTATAGAACGAGTTTACAAATCAAAAAAAACAGGCGAATATATTTACGAGCATATTTTAAAAGATAAATCTGGCCGTATTCTTGAACAACATTTTAGGCCATACGGGAAATAAAACTATGATTAATTTAAATATTGATATACTTGATGCTTTAGCTGATGATTTTGAAGGCACGGAACAAATAAAAAAGTATTTGATTTTTCTTGGATATGAACTCAAATCAAATGAAATTGAAGAAGCCATTCAAAATATGCTTAATCAAGAATTAATTTTTGTTAATAAAAATATAAGCGATAACGAATATACTTGGTATGGTATGACCGAAAAAGGAAAAAGCTTATGGATACAAGAAACAGAAAAAATATAAACTAGAACACAAGAGGACGGTTCTTTTGTGTTAAAGCAGTACTATAGTAGGGCGGGGAAGATTCCCCCACGGTGTGGGGGAAATGTCGGCATAGCCGTCAAAGGGGGACGGCTCCCGTGAGGAGCCCTCACCCCGCCGTCCTGTTAAAGACGGAAGCTTTGCCATTTACACGGAAGCCTCTGATTTCAAAATGTGTGTAAACGGTCAGTACGGTGATAAGGAAATCAAAGACCGCCGAGTAGTTAAGCAGTCCACTTGCGACAAAAGCAAGCTTTACGAATCGCAAAAGTGGTATTTCTACCCTGTAGAGCAGACATACGATAAAACTATCGTAACCGAAACGGAATATACGGATAAAGGCTTTGTTTCAAAGTCGATTGACGAGCGAAACAACGAAACAAGCTATACATATAACGAAGACAAGGGCACGCTCACAAACGTAACCAATGCAAATGATGTTACAACCGAATATGAATACGATGCAAACAACAATTCCCTGCTTTCCGTTTCATCATCGGGAGTAACAAACAGCTACGATTACAGCAAAGACAGATTGCAAAACATTAATGTTAACGGCGCTTTGCAGTACAAGTTTGAATACGACAAGTTCGGCAGAACTACTGCAAACAAGGTCGGCAACGGCACAAATTGGAAAACACTGTCCGAAATGGACTACAATACGGCAGGTCTGCTTGCAAAGCAAACCTACGGCAACGGAGATTATGTAGATTTTACGTATGATTCATTTGACCGTCAGACTGAAAAGAAGTATAATGGAGATAACAGTCAGAGGGTAACGTATTCTTACGGCAACAACGGCTCTGTTGCACAGATTACGGACTACTTTACCAATTCAAACACAAGGTTTACTTATGACCTTGCCGAGCGTGTAGTTTCACAGCGTGAATATTCAGGCACGGCAAAGAACGGCGGTACTCTGCT
Organism: uncultured Oscillospiraceae bacterium; assembly: GCA_902489595.1. Taxonomy (GTDB): domain Bacteria; phylum Bacillota; class Clostridia; order Oscillospirales; family Acutalibacteraceae; genus Eubacterium_R. The sequence continues at coordinate 2,407 of CABUAS010000017.1, forward strand.
TTCGTATACCGATTTCACCTATGCAGACAAAACAAATTATCTCACAGGCATAAAGCATTTTTCACCGCTCGGCACACAGACTATCGGCTACACCTTCGGTGTGCAGAAAAACGGCGAAATGCCTGATCAGGTTTACGGTGTAAGCTGGAACGGTACAAACAAGCTGCAGAATTATTATGACGGTCTCGGCAGATTGGTGCGGAAATCATTTAATGGTATTAAAGAATTCGGCTCAGTGTATACCTATGAAGATATTACCGTTAATAACGACCAACGCACCACAACGCTTGTTAAATCTGTTGCAACCCCTGTCGGCACATATACTTACACTTACGATAAACTCGGCAACATTCTAAGCGTAACCGACGGTACATACACCACAAGCTACGAGTATGATTCACTCAATCAGCTTGTCCGTGTAAACGACCAAAAGGCAGGAAAAACCTATACATATTCCTATGTTAATGGTAACATCACAGAATGTAACGAGTACACTTATACCGTAGGGGACGGCGTCCTCGACGTCCCGCAAACTACCAAAACGTGGGAATACAACGATTCCACTTGGTCTGACCTGCTCACTAACTACAACGGCACACCGATAACCTACGATGAAATCGGCAACCCGCTTACAATCGGTGAAAAATCTCTCACCTGGACAGGCAGACAGTTGCAAGGCTGGGAAGATGAAGAAAACAGCGTTTCTTATTCTTACAACGGTGACGGCTTAAGAACTTCCAAGACCGTTAACGGCACTAAAACTGAATACTATTATAATGGCTCTATTCTCGCAGGGCAGAAGTCAGGCGATGTTACACTCGTATTTATGTATGATAATAACTCCGATATTTTTGGATTTATTTACAATGATACGGAATACTATTATATTAAGAATGCTCAAAACGACGTTATCGCTATTGCTGATGCTGACGGAAATGTTCTCATAAAGTACGCATACGATGCGTGGGGTAAGGTTATCGCAGTTACCGACAAAGACGGCAACGAAATTACAGAATCCACCGACGAACCTACAAACCCGTCAAATGATATTGATGAATCCGTAGGGGAGGGTCTCCGTGCCCTCCCGCAAACCAACGAGGATTCCGTAGGGGCCGATGCCCACATCGACCCGCAAAACACAGATGATACTACCGTAGGGAACGGCGTCCTCGACGTTCCGTCAACCGCTAATGAACCCACAACCGCTGACGAATCGGTTTCTTCAACAACGGTTGACCCGCAAATCGCACAAATCGCCCGTATTAATCCTATCCTCTACCGCAGTTACTACTACGATAAGGAAACTGAGTGGTATTATCTCAACACCCGCTATTATTCACCTGATATGTGCCGCTTTATCAATGCGGATGAGTATATTCAAACAGGTCAAGGTATACTTGATAAGAATATGATTGCATATTGTTTAAATGATCCCGTGAATATGGCGGATTCAAGTGGGAAATGCCCACATGATGGCAAATTTTATACTAAAGGTCCGTTTAAAGGACAATTTGAATACAATCCCAATTGTAAAAATTGTAAATCACATGGAGAATTTTGGTTAAAGACTCCTGATGGAAAACGGATAAATATGATGGGAAGTGAATCCCATAAATACAATCAAATGGCAATATGCACAGACGGAGGTCAAGATGCACTTGGCTCAAAAACACATCAAAAACAAACGGCACATACAATAAATGGTGAATATCTCGACCCTGTTAAAATTAGGTATGTTGTTGCTCCAATAAAATATAATAATGTAAAAAATGGTGATTTAGCTATGGTTATAGATCACGAAACAGGAAAATATGTTATGGCTATTGTTGGAGATAGAGGACCCGAAGGGAAATTTAATGAATGTTCTGTCTCTATCGCATGGGACTTGGGCTATGAATGGGCAGATGGAAGTCGAGGTCCTTCTGGAGATTTTGAAACAATATATTTTCCTAATTAAAAAACATGCAACCATCGGTTTAATCTCTAAAAGCTAATGCTTACCTCGAAAGGAGAAAAATGAAACAAATCAGATTAATAATAATTGCTTGTTTACTCTTAATGCTATGCAGCTGCGGAAAAGAAACAAATGATATAAAACAAGCAGCGAACGATACAAATTCTTCCTTTGCACAGGAACGGGAATCTGACGATTTTACATACGAGGTTTATGATACTTACATTAAGATAACAGGGTGTAACAGTACGGAATCTGTCGTAACGATTCCCGAAACGATAGACGGAAAACCTGTAACAGTACTTGGTGAAGATTCATTTTATCAAAAAACAGAAATGACTGAAATTCATCTGCCGTCAGGAATTGAAACTATCGAAAAAGGTGCATTTTATCGTTGCTATGCACTTACGTCTATCACCATTCCTGAAACGGTAACACGAATAGATACGGATGTATTTTTCCGTTGCAGTTCTTTGCGAATATCACAGTTGATACTGAAAACAGCAACTATTGTAATATTGACGGAGTTCTGTTTAACAAAAACAAAACAGAACTTATTGCTTACCCCGAGGGAAAGGCAGAAACGCAATATACGCTGCCAAATTCAGTAACAAAAATAGATGCTTCTGCATCTACCAAATTGACGGCGTTTGTGATAGAATAGATGTAAACGGTGTTACTGCCGTAAGCTATGAATATGGTATAACGCAGGAAGATGGCTTTGAGCTTGAAGATGGTGAAACACTTAATAAAGTTACTTATGCCAACGGCTATACAGATTATCAGTTAATAAAAAACAATACCGTTATGGCAAAATATGCAAATAATGCAGACGGCAAATATCTGAATGTTGCCCCTGTCAGTTACGGTTATATTACTCAGGATACAGGCACAAACAAAGGTTATTCATATTCTGAAAACGAAACTACGGCTACCAAATCATTAAAAAGAACTATAAATCTTTTAGCCACACTTTATGAATACAGTGTAAAAAATGAAGAAGATAAAACAACCATTACCGAAAATCATTTCGATAAGGAATTCAAAACTGTTATTCACGAAAATTCCATTGATTACACAACACCGAATTCTGCCTTCAGCCTTACGGCAGAAGGTGACGAAGCCTCCTCAAAATCAAATATTTTAAAGGACGGCTTGCCGCTTATCACCTCTGAAATCAATTATGATGAAAACGTCAATACAATCAGCAAAACATACAGCAACGGCTTGTCATTCTCTGTTGCTTATGACGATAAGGGAAATATTATTTCCAATGAAAGAAACAGTTATGAGTATGACAAATACGGCGAGCTGATTCAGACAACAGGTGCTGTAAATTCATCATATACCTATGACGGCAGGGGCAATTTGCTCACTAAAACCGTAAATGGTGAAACAACGGAATTTGAATACAATAACGAATGGCTTGACCAATTAACGGCTGTAAACGGTACATCGCTCACATATGATGTAAACGGCAATCTGCTTACATACGGCGATGCCGAGTATTCATGGAGCCGCGGCAGGCAGCTTGATTCCGTTACAGACGGCGAAAACAGCTACAGCTATACTTACGATACAAACGGCATCAGGGCTTCAAAAAAGGTAAACGGTCGCACTACGGAATTCAATGTTTTAGGCTCAAAAATACTCGCACAGGACAGTATCGACGGTGAAATCTATTTTCAGTACAGCGGCGATGAACTGATTGGATTTTATTTGAATGATGTACAGTATTTCTACATTAAAAATCTGAACGGCGATATTGTCGGCATTACGGATTATGACGGTAATCTGATTGCAGAATATGAGTACGACGAATGGGGCAAGCTGCTGAACATCACAACAGCCGAAGAAGGCAACGAAGAGCAATTAAAAATTGCCACCGCAAACCCCTTCCGCTACCGCGGCTATTACTACGATAATGAAACAGGCTACTATTATCTTCAGTCACGCTATTACAATCCTGAATGGGGTCGCTTCATCAGCGCCGATGATTTTAGTTATATTAATAATACTCGTTTATCACGTAATGCTTATTGTTATTGTGCGAATAATCCTATAATGCGTTCCGACCCAACAGGTAAAGCATGGGTATCTGATGTTGGTATTCAGGTTGCAGAAATTATTTCTGTAATTATGGCAACATGGGATGCTTTTGTTCAGGGCGGTAAAGACTTTGCTGCATATATTGCAGCACAATTAACATTGGATCCAAGTTTACTATATCAACCTGGTAAAAATCATTTTGAACAACATTTAAATTTTGAAAAATGGATGAATGAAATGTATAATGATTTCTACGATTTTTCTAATACATTGTTTTATAAATTTGTAAAATACTTTAATGATAATTTCTTTATTGATTTTACCACAGATATATTAACAAATAAATCTCAATTTTATCGTGCTGAGTTACTCAAAGGTTTAAGTGCATTTATTGGATTCGGTAATCAGGACAGTCTTTATGCCAATATAAAAGATTTACTTGACGGATATTTTGAAATAATCAATATAGAAAATTTCAGTTCAGGGATATTACTTAAATATAAAGAATTCGGAGTGCGCTTTCAACTTGGTATTGAAAAATTTAAAAATTTTTATTATGGCTATATTTTAGATTTAACCGTTGATTTCAGTAATATTGATTGGAACTTTCCTTCATTAGACGGAGCATTTGCGTTTCAACAAAATTATTTAAACCTACAAACTGAAACAGGTTATGGCTTAGCAATAATTATGTTTATCGCTTTCACAATGGGTATGGGCGCATTGGTTTTGGTTTAATTAGTTTCGGAGGTTTATATTATGAAAAAAAAAATTAAGCATTATGCACCTTTAATTATAGCCTTTTGTTTTATCACACTTTTTGTTACCGTAAATATAGCGTTTAATGGTTGTAAAGATTCAGATATAAAATGTATTAATTCATCAGTTGCATATGAAAAAACACTTTTTAAACTTGAAGATGATGCGCATGAATTAATTTATTTTCAGTCTAAGTATACTGGGCATATAAATAAATGCGAATTAAAAAAGAAAAAAATATTTGGTGAAGTAAAATATAAAATTATTTCTTTGGATACATCATCTCCACATTATTTAGACAAGAAATGGATTGCTTTTAACGATAATATAAAATATATTGTATTAAAATATAAAAATGATATAGATTATATAGATTGTGAAGGCTCAAAACCTGTAGGATATGAAATCTCATGGTTTCTGGATAATGGAGAAAAAACAAGTTGCTGGATATATGTAATTGATAAAACAATTCAAAATGTTGATAATTAATTTTACGGCTTTGATTTAGAAATGTAAAAATTAATGACGGCGAAATACTTATTTCCTCTGAAATCAATTATGATGAAACAAATATTATCAGCAAATCATATAATAACGGCATATCATTTTCTGTTGCATATGATGATAAAGGCAATATTGTTTCTGATGAAAAAAACAGTTATGAGTATGATAAATACGGCGAACTGACTCAGACATCGGGTGCAGTAAATTCCTCTTATACTTATGACAGCAGAGGCAATATGCTCACCAAAACCGCAAACGGTGAAACGACTTCATTTGCGTATAATAACGAATGGCTCGACCAGTTAACCTCTGTAAACGGCGTTTCGCTCACCTACGATATTATGGGAAATCTGCTTACATACGGCGATGCCGAGTATACCTGGAGCCGCGGCAGATTGCTCGATTCTATCACAGACGGTGAAAACAGTTACAGTTACACTTATGATACAAACGGCGTCAGAACATCAAAAAAAGTAAATGGGCGCACTACAAACTTTAATGTTTTGGGCTCAAAAATCCTTGCGCAGGAAAGCATCGACGGATATATGTATTTCCAGTACAGCGGTGATGAACTAATCGGTTTTCATTTAGATGATGCGCAGTATTTTTATGTTAAAAACCTTAACGGAGATATTGTCGGCATTACTGATTATGACGGCAATCTGATTGCAGAATATGAGTACGATGAATGGGGCAAACTGCTGAACATCACAACAGCGGAAGAAGATAATGCCGAGCAGTTACGCATTGCAAACGCAAACCCATTCCGCTATCGTAGTTATTACTACGATTTTGAAACAGGTTACTATTATCTTCAGTCACGCTATTACAATCCTGAATGGGGTCGTTTCATCAGTGCAGATGATTTAACTTATATTAATAATACCCGTTTAACACGCAATGCATATATTTATTGTATTAATAATCCAGTAAATGGATATGACCCCACAGGCTTATATTATTTCAATGATACTGAAAAAACAAACAATTGGTTTGAAATAGCCTTAAAAATTCTTACTTTAGGCATAGAAATTGACGCAATAACCGATGCCTTTGAATCAGTTATTCAGGCAATAAATCCTAATTTTAATTTTAATAATTGGTATGATAGTTTAAATGAACGAATTCAGAATTTTTTAAATGATTCAGTAATGATGACCATTACAATTATGAATACACTTTGGGATAAAGCCGTTCAAACCGGGGATAAAATTTTAAATGATTTCTTTTCACTTATTGAGGATTTTAATGACAAATTATTTGGTGAATGTATAGATCAAATTGCAGATTGGATATTTAATAAAATTCATTTTGGAAAAACGGAATATGAATATTTTAAAATATGGACTTTATTTACCGATTCTTTTTGGAAAAGTGATGAATATAATTTGAGCACGTCTGAAATGATTTTAGATTTTTTAGTTAATTTGTTTGTGGTTGTAGTAGGCACATTGAGCCCTCTTCCGCCGTTGCAAAAAACTTTATTAATGTCCGCTGCAACTTCTATAACTAATCTGACTTTGGATATAGTTCATAATTTTGATAATGGAAGATTTTGGGGAGGTATCCGTAATGTTTTATAAATATATTTATATATCAAATACAAAAAGGATTTTCAATATGCTTGTAGATATACTTAGTATTATTATTTATCCTATAGGATTTGGTGTGATATTTTTTATTTTCAGTTCAATCAGAAATTATAAATGGCCGCCTCAATTATATGTTCTGCTTTTTTTTGTTTTAATTGTAATTGGAATTATTTTTTCTGTAAAATACACTAAAACGAAAAAAGGCGCAACATTAACTGATAATGAAATCATATTTGCAATGCATAACAGAAAAAAATTCAATTGGAAAATGAGCCTTAATATTTCTTATATCAGTGTTAAAAATGTTTATAAAGAACATAATGAAATTACAAAAACGGAATATAAAAAACAGGCCATTAATAAAGGTTTAAATCCAGATTCATGTGTGTGCATCGAATTGTGCAATGGAATCAAATATTATTTATCAATAGAAAATGCAGATGATTTTATTAAAAATGTAATTATTAATGTAAAACGAAAAACAGGTGAAGATATAACTGAAAACATAAATAATTAGCGAAATATATAATTGTTTATATTAAGCATACAATATTCAAAAGCAACAGGGATGAATTTTCTCATCCCTGTTGGCTAAAAAATGCAGTTATGCTTATGACCCGAACGGCGTCAGAATATCGAAAAAAGCAAACGGGCATACTACAAATTTCAATGTTCTTGGTTCAAAAATTCTTGCACAGGAAAGTATCGACGGATATATGTATTTTCAGTACAGCGGTGATGAACTGATTGGTTTTCATTTAAACGATGCGCAGTATTTTTACATTAAAAATCTGAACGGCGATATCGTCGGAATTGAAGATTATGACGGCAATCTTATTGCGCAGTATGAGTACGACGAATGGGGATTGAGTTCTGCACTGTATTTTATAAACGATTCATTTAGAACTATTTCCGATTAATTTATTGAACTTTTTAATAGTTATTCAAAAAGAATACTTAAAGTAATGAGTAATAGGGCTGAGAAAACTCAGCCCTATTATTTTATGCCATTTGTATTTTAAATTCCATTGGTATCTGCGTTTATGTTACCTATATGATTCTATTTCGTTTAGACTAATACTTTTCCATTTTCCCATCCCCAAGCAAAGCCTTTGAAATCTTTTACCCAACGTTCAAGAGATTGGATTTTAACTGTGCCGGATAGATTGTGTATCACCTGCCCATTACCGATATAGATACCAACATGACCGTAGGGATTGCTTGCATATCCGTAAATTGTTGCTCCCACAGGTATCTTGCTCCAATCACTTGATACTGCCCACATATCTGCTGCGCATAAAGCACAATGAGCTGAACCTCGTGAGCCTGTAACGGCTTGGTAAACATCAGCTACCCACGCCTGACAATAACCTGACTTTGCAGAAATACCGTAGCTCTCTGAATTGGTGGCAACGGCAACAATTTTCCTTTGCGTATTGTTTACAGTTTCATTGCCGAAATCTATTGAGCCGATGTCAATATCATTTGCATTGCCTGTGCTGAATATGATAGACGTCCATAATTTATCGTTACTGTTGTTCATCAGCTCTGCAAGGTATTCCTTTTGCTTGTCATTGAAAGAATATGCACTTGCCATATCATCAGCATTTTTGCTGATGATTGTGATAGTAAGCACTTTGACAGTAACTTCTTCTGTTGTAATCACCTCATTGCCGTTTTCATAGGTTGAGGTGATTTCTTTTGTTTCTGTACTTGTTTCTGCTTTAGAATCAATACTGTTCATATCCCAAAAAATATTTGAAAGTATTGATTTTTTGTTTTCATCAACGGTTGCAATTTCCATAGGATTGTCGGGATCGGTGGTAGTTTTAACTGCATAAATGGATAAAACATCTTTCCAATTCGCTTTACTGCCGTTAATTTCTATCCTGTCATAATTCTCAGATTTCAGTTCATCAATTCTGTTATCATAATCAGCGTTGATTTCCTGAATAACGCTTGATATATTCATACCTGTTTCAGAGGTTTCCGTTGAGAAAAATATACCGTAAAAAAAGCCTGCTAATGCACCCACAAGGCACAATATGATAATAACAATAACGGAAATCCAACCGCCTGCAATAATGGCAGATACAAGGCTTTTAGTGGCTTTGATTACTTCCTTGATTACCTTCATCAAGACCTTAAAACCGTTCTTTGCAAGTTTAGCCGCCTCTTTTGCGGTTTCTTTCATATACTGAGCGGCTTTTCTTGCTTTTTCAGCATTTTTACTGACTGCAAGATGATTTACTGAAACCGTATTTTTTGCAGTATTTACAGTTTTAACACCTTTAGCATTTGTGAAACTATCATTAGCAGTTTTAATTGTTCTGCCTTTATTCTTCAATGCAAAGTTATTACCCATACGAATATCGTTGCTCGCAGTTTTAGGTGCATTTTTCATTACTGTTTCAGATGACTTTTTAACCTCGTTTTCTGCCGTTTTTATAACAGATTGAGCAGTCTGCTCACTTGCCTTGCTTTTAGCCTTTCTTTCAGCTCTGCGTGCCTTTACTTCCTCAATGGTAGGGTGTGGGGAAGGGAAACGAAAAATTTGTAATTACATTACCTTGCCCCTCTCATCTTCTGCCTTTCAAGATATTTACTGTAATGCTCCAAAGCCTTGCATATAAAGTCCTGTCTTTTTTCGGCAGGTACAGACTTCGGAATATATTTTTCAACCGTTTTATTCGGAATTATTATTTTTTCTTTTTGGTTTGGCTTTTCCTCTTTCATAACGGAATAGATAAGTTCTCTTGTGAGAGTACCCTCATTAAATTCCTTATGCAGTCGGATAGCCTGTGCGTGTGACGGTGTGCAAAGTTCATCATCAATCGCATCTACCAAATCTCGCTGACAATCTTCATCAAGATATGAAATCTCAACGGCAGGGGACATTTTAATATTGCCGTTGTCTACCATTTCAAGCAGTTCGGGAACAAGATGATTCAAACGCATATATCGTTGTACTTTAGCTCTGCTAACACCTAATTCAGCGGCTAATTTTTCATCGGTGCGTAACTTCGTCTCAAGTTGAGACGAAGTTAAATCTGTTCGCCTTCCTTGCTTTTTTTCCATTGCATCATAACGGATTTTATATGCCTTTGCTAATTCACTTGGTGGGATATTTGTTCTCTGAATATTACTGTCTACCATAATAATGGCGGCATCTTCATCGGATATATCCAATATAACGCAACGCAAAGAATTTAAGTGATTTAATTCACTTGCCTTTTTTCTTCTGTGACCTGATATGAGTTCATATCTTCCGTTATCTTTTTCACGAACAAGAGCAGGCGTTAAAACACCTCTTTGAGAAACGCTGTCAACAAGCTGTACCATATCATCATCAAATCTGACTTTAAACGGATGATTAGGAAATTCATCGAGTAATGACAACGGAATATCTATTAACTTTGATACTTCTTTTTGTTTGATTTTACTGTCATCTTTTGTTTTCACCTTTCAGTCCTCCTTATTAAAATACAGCGTTATTGGTAACGGCTATATAAAATAAAAATGCCACTCATTCTTAAATTGAACAAGTGGCTATGTATAAAAGTCTTATACACTAAATTATATAGAAAATTGCCCTAAACAGCACCCCAAAATCTACCCCAATTAGTACCCCTTATACCCCTAAAATCTACCCCTTAACTTTAATTTTGTACAGGGTTTATATAAGTAAGTTTCAGTATAGAATTGATATTAAAAGCACCGATTTTCCTTGTATTTAAGCCAAATTTGGCATAAGAAAAGACCCTAGAAAGTTTCAAAACTTTCTAAGGTCTAATGGTCGGAGTGACAGGACTTGAACCTGCGGCCCCTTGACCCCCAGTCAAGTGCGCTACCACCTGCGCTACACCCCGATATTTTTATTATAAAAAAACGCCGAACACCCAAATGGGTACTCGGCATTTTGGTCGAGGTGACAGGACTTGAACCTGCGGCCTCTGCGTCCCGAACGCAGCGCTCTACCAAACTGAGCCACACCTCGATTTACAGTGCCGAAATAATCAGCCGTGCATTATTAAATTATACTTTGCAAATGCAACACATCAAGTATATACAAAATCTGCCCAAAAGTCAAGAGTAAATATTATACTTTAAACCGATTGAAATTTACATTTCTTTATTTTAGTTAAATTTAAATTTACCTATTATTCATTATTTATTTCTACACAGTTTTTAATTGCCATATATTATAATGGTATAAAATACAAGGGGGCAGATTTTATGGTTGATTACATTACAGGTGTAAACGGAACGGGCAAAACAAAACTTCTGGTGCAGACGGCGGCAGCTACTGCCGAAATAAGCAAAGGCAGTGTGATTTTTGTTGACTGCGACAACAGGCAAAAACTTTATCTGCCAAGCAATATCAGGCTGATTCACACTGCCGATTACGAAATTAATTCAGCAGTAACGCTTATCGGTTTTTTGCTCGGACTTTGTGCAAGCAACTTTGATGTGACGGATATTTTTGTTGACTCAACCCAAAAAATCATAAAAAAAGACACCGATTTAAGCGATTTTATGGAGATTATTGCAAAAGCGTCCGAAAGCACAGGCGTTGATTTTCACTTTTCAATAGGTGACAAAGAAGAAAAACAGTTGATTTATCAGAATGTGGCGGAATAAAAAACCATACAGGGCGGGGTGACAGCACTTCACCCTGCTTTTTACCTTGAAATAACACTTCTTTTAACATATAATGTAATTAATATTGAAAACCGAGAGGTAAATAATTATGACTAACGAAACGACTAAAACTCTGAACGGCGAATGGCTTTTCAGGCAGGCAGGCACGGGTGAATGGACGAAAGCCGTTGTGCCGGGATGTAATTTTCTTGACCTTATGAATAACGGCGATATTGATGACCCGTTTATCGGTCTTAACGAATCAAAGGTAAAATGGGTCGGCGAGACAGACTGGGAATACAAAAGAAATTTTACAATCGGCGAAGGCGACCTTGAGAGCGACGACATTATTTTAAACTGCAAAATGCTTGACACGATATGCGAGGTGCGAATCAACGGATGGCTTTTGTTTGAGGGCAACAACTGTTTCTGCGCCTACAGCAAATCGGTTAAAGAACATCTGAAAACAGGTGAGAATGAAATTCACGTTTTGTTCCGCTCTCCTGTTAATTATGTAAGCGAAAAATACAAAAAAAGCCCGACCCCGATGAACTCAAACGGTCAGAACGGCATTGTTCACATCCGCAAACCGCAGTGCCATTTCGGCTGGGACTGGGGTCCTGTTTTGCCGTGCAGCGGAATTACAAAGGACATCGAGCTGCAATTTGTAAACGGCGGTAAAATTGATTACCTTAAAGTTGAACAAACGCTGACCGACGGCACGGCAGTCATAACGGCAGCCGCCGAAATCAGCGAATATTCGGATTTTGACTGCGAAATCACACTGACTGCGCCGAACGGCAAGAAGTCGAAAAAATCAGGCAGGCAAGCCGAATTTACGATTGAAAATCCGGAACTGTGGTGGACAAAAGAATTATCAGGCAAAGAAAAACAGCCGCTTTACACCGTTACCGCCACACTGCGCAAAAACAAAAAAGTTGTTGACACGGCAGAAAAGAAAATCGGCATCAGAACGATTGAGCTTAACCGTGAGCGTGATATGTGGGGTCAGAATTTTCAGTTCAGGCTCAACGGCATACCGCTGTTTATAAAGGGTGCAAACTACATTCCGCCCGACAGCTTTATTACACGTTTTGACAATGAAAGGCTTAATTATTTTCTTGACGCCGTTCAATTCTCAAATATGAATATGATTCGCATTTGGGGCGGCGGATATTACGAAAGCGATGAATTTTACAACGCCTGCGACGAGCGCGGTATTCTTATATGGCAGGATTTTCAGTTTGCCTGCCAGGCGTATCCGTTTTTTGACAATGAATTTCTTGACAATGTTAAAAATGAGGTTCAGTACAATGTAAAACGCCTCTGCCACCACCCATCGCTTGCAGTGTGGAACGGCAACAACGAGATTGAAGATATGCATATGGCGTGGGCACATATGACGAAATATGTTGAATGGACGGAAAAGTTTTTCTGGCAGATTCTTGAACCTGAAATCAGAAAATATGACTCGCAGACGCCGTACACACAAGGCTCGCCTATCGGCATTGCGCACAACAAGGGCGTTTATTCGGACAACGTGGGTGACACCCACCTTTGGGGCGTATGGCACGGACTTCAGCCGATGACATATTACCGAAAGAGAATGACACGCTTTTGCAGTGAATTTGGTTTTGAAAGCCTGCCTGATATAAAGGCGATTGAGCAGTTTGCCCAGCCGGGCGATTATGCGCTGAACAGCCCTGTTTTCACCGCTCATCAGAAATGTGACAGCGGCAACGACAAAATGGTTTACTACATTGCGTCACGCTTTAATCTGCCGAAAAAATTCAAGGATTACGTTTATCTTTCACAGGTTACGCAAAACGAATGTATTGCCGACGCTACCGAGCACTGGCGCAGAAATAAGGGCAGATGCAACGGTTCGATGTACTGGCAGTTCAACGACTGCTGGGGCGTATGCTCTTGGTCGAGCATTGACTACTACGGAAACTACAAGGCACTTCAGTACGGCGCAAGGCATTTTAATGCACCGCTTGCCGTTTCGATTGAGAATACCGATGAATATTTCAGAATTTTTGCGCTGAACGACCTTAAAGAAAAACAGACCTGCGAGGTTGAATACATTATTTTTGATTTTGAAAAGGGAGCACTTGAAAGCCACAGATCGCAGGTTGATATTGACCCTGTTGAAAACCTGCTGATTTACGATTTAAGAGCAGACGAAATCGACAGAATTTACGACAAAAAGCACACGGGACTTTGTGCAAGGCTTTATCAGAACGGCGAAATCATCAATCAGAAGGTTATACTTTTTGACAAAGAAAAAAAGCTTAACCTGCCAAAGGCTAAGCTGAAAACGACGATTGAAATTGAAGAAAACCGCCTTAAGCTTACGATTAAAGCAGACAAATTTGCGAGGCTTGTCAAAGCTGAAAGCAGCAAATCCACCCTGCCGTTTTCAGATAATTTCTTTGATATTCTGCCGAATGAAAAAAAGGTTATCACAATTTGTGCAGATAAAAATATGACACTGCGTGAACTTGCCGAAAGTATTAAGGTTTACAGCCTCTGCAACATAAAGCCCGATAAGGATTTTATTCGCAACAAGTGGAGCAGAATTAAGGTTTATCTGTCGCCTATTAATATAGGCAATGCCGTTCACCACGGCAAATTGGCTAAAGATGTGGAGTTATAAACACCATTTCAGTCCCCCTTATCAAAGGGGGAAACGGTTGTTTGCAACCGAGGGGGATTCAAAAAATAAATCCCTCCGCCTCGTACCTCGGCACCTCCCTTTAGCAAGGGAGGCTTTTTATTGGTTCGATTCCCTAATTATAAAATAAAAAGCAATCGCAAATGCGATTGCTTTTTATTTGGTGACCCGGACGGGAATCTCTTCTCATCTATCGAAAGGTCCACCGGACCTTTCTCCCAAATTTTCCCGGCACTTTCGTGCACGAAAAATTTGGAGTTCGTTTCGATTCCCTATTGATAATAAAAAAACAACAGCCGCAGAAGCGACTGTTGTTTTTTTGGTGACCCGGACGGGAATCGAACCCGTGTTACCGCCGTGAAAGGGCGGTGTCTTAACCGCTTGACCACCGGGCCGTTGGTGGCTTTAACTGGATTCGAACCAGTGACACTGCGGGTATGAACCGCATGCTCTAGCCAACTGAGCTATAAAGCCGAATTTATCACTTGGCTCAACCAAGCAAGGTAGATTATATTATATAAAAACAAATTTGTCAACACTTTTTTTAAAAAACTGTTTTTCAGATAGTACATATGTTTGACTTTTCGTTCTGTATGTGATATGATGATTATGGAATTTCACTAAAATTTAACTTAGGGGTGCTGATTATGGAAAAAATCAACCGTACACAGAAAAAAGTTTTCGAGTATATCAAAGAGGTTATCGGCGACAAGGGCATTGCTCCGTCTGTTCGTGAAATCGGTGAGGCAGTGGGGCTTCGCTCAACATCTACCGTGCAGTATAACCTCAATGCGCTTGAAAGAGCGGGATATATTGAGCGTGACCCGAATCTGAAAAGAACAATACGCATTGCAGGCTCTAACCTGCGCACTACACCTGTTCCCCTTGTGGGCACGGTTACGGCAGGCGTGCCTATTTTAGCGCAGGAGCAGATTGAGGAATACATTCCTGTTGCAATGAGAAAATCGGGCAATTATTTTGCGCTTCACGTAAAGGGCAATTCTATGATTAACGCCCATATCTGTGACGGCGATATTGTTATAATCGAGCAGACCCCTGTTGCCGAAAACGGCGACATTGTTGTAGCACTGATTGAGGACGAGGCAACCGTTAAAAGATTTTACAAAGAAAACGGTCACTTCCGCCTGCAGCCTGAAAATGACGAATTTGAGCCGATTATTGTTGACGAACTTTCCCTTCTCGGCAAGGTTGCCACGGTAATAAGGAATTATGATTGATACAGGCAGTTCAGCCCGTTTATCAAAGTCAATATTATTAATAATCTGTTTATTGTATATTGTATACATTTATGTTATAATTATTGATTGATTTGTGACATAATATAATTGTAATTAATAATAAACTGTCCCCCTTGTTAAAGGGGGAAACGGTTGTTTGCAACCGAGGGGGATTTAAAATAATCGCAATGAATCCCTCCACCACCTTCGGTGGTCCCCCTCCCTTTTACAAGGGAGGCTTTTACAACCAGGAGGAATATATATGAGCGAATGTAATCACGACTGTTCAAGCTGTAAATCAAAATGTGAAAAGCCCGACCCGAAAAGCTTTCTTAAACCGATGAACAAATATTCAAATATCAAAAACATTATCGGCGTTGTTTCGGGCAAGGGCGGAGTTGGCAAAAGCCTTGTTACAAGCCTGCTTGCATCAAAATCTGCGGCGGCAGGGCTGAAGGTCGGCATACTTGACGCCGATGTTACAGGCCCGTCAATTCCTAAATCTTTCGGAGTTCACAAAAGAGCAATGCAGGATGACGAATGCCTGCTGCCTAACGTTACAGAAAACGGCGTAAAAATTATGAGCATCAACCTGCTGCTTGAAGACGAAAACCAGCCTGTTATCTGGCGCGGTCCTGTTATCAGCGGCGTTATTGAGCAGTTCTGGAGCGATGTGCGCTGGGGCGAACTGGACTACCTTTTTGTAGATATGCCGCCGGGAACGGGCGATGTTGCACTGACTGTTTTTCAGAGCCTGCCGATAAGCGGAATCGTTATCGTTTCCACACCGCAGGATCTTGTTAAAATGATTGTAAACAAAGCATTCAATATGGCAAAAATGATGAATGTGCCTGTGCTCGGCTTAATTGAAAATATGAGTTACTATACCTGCCCCGACTGCGGCAGGAAAATTGAAATTTTCGGCAAATCGCAGATTGATGAAACGGCTATGGAGCTCGGTGTGCCCGTACTGGCAAAACTGCCGATTAACCCCGAAATCAACCGACTTGTTGACAGCGGTAAGGTGTATGAGGCAGAATGCACGGAACTTGATAAATTTGTAAAAATTTTGGGTAAATAACTATATAAAACAATATGCGGTGCGTCGAGGACGCCGCACCCTACGATAACATTTTCACCAATAACGCAATATAACAAAAATTAATTGATTAGTGGATTTTTGCCAATAACGACGCATATCACAAAAAAACACAATCAAAAGGAGAATGTATATGCCGAAACGAACAGACTATATTTCCTGGGATGAATATTTTATGGGCGTTGCTTTGCTTTCGTCCATGCGCAGCAAAGACCCGAGCACTCAGGTTGGTGCATGTATTGTAAATGATGAAAACAAAATAATCGGCGTTGGCTACAACGGCTTTCCGAAAGGCTGTTCAGACGATGAATTCCCGTGGGAGCGGAGCGGCGAACAAAACCTTACCAAATATCCTTATGTGTGCCACGCAGAACTCAATGCCATTCTTAATTCAAATGCAAATGTTAAAGGCTCTCGCATTTATGTAGCGCTTTTCCCCTGCAACGAATGTGCAAAATCAATTATTCAGGCAGGCATTAAAGAGGTTATTTACATAAGCGACAAATATGCTGAAACAGACGGTACAAAGGCAAGCCGCCGAATGCTTGAAACGGCAGGAGTGCGCCTTACCCCGTTTAAGAGTGACAAAAAAATCGAAATTGATTTTGACTGTGAGAAAATATAATGCAGATTGATATTTATGATTTTGACAAAACTATTGTGCCGTTTGACAGCGGTTCGCTTTTCTGCTTTTACTGCCTTGTTCATTACCCGTGGGTAATAATCTGCCTGCCCGTAATTTTAATTGCAGGAATTTTGATGCTGTGCCGCATAATCAGTTTTACAAATTTTAAAAAAACATGCTTTATGTTTGTGCCGCTTATTCCGCTTGAAAAGGCAGTTAAGGGTTTCTGGGACAGGCACGAAAAAGAAACACACAAATGGTTTTTTGAGCGAAAAAGACCGTGTGTCGTTATAAGTGCATCACCCGATTTTCTGCTTGAGGAAATTGCAAAAAGACTTGATTTTGACTATCTTATCTGCACCCGTCACAGCAGAAAAACAGGCGTAATTATAGGCGAAAACTGCCGTGACGGCGAAAAAGTGCGCCGCCTTTTTGAAAAATTCAGCGAAAAAGAAATTGAAATTGTTGATGTTTATTCGGATTCCTTAAAGCACGACAAGCCTATTTTTTCACTCGCAGGCGGTCAGTGCTATAATGTTGTAAACGGCGAACCGAAACCGTTTGATTTTAATAAAGTTTACGGAGAATAACCTATGAAAAAATCAACTATAATAGTTTTATCAGTTGTGTTTGCAGTGCTTTTTGCGGGCTTCAGCTTTTTTTACAGCAAGGTTTACAAACCGGCGCACGAAAAGCAGGAAACAAGCACAATGTACCTTGCCGAAAATATGGAGCGCACAAAAACGGGCAAAAGGGTTTTGCTTGCCGAACTGCCTGAACAGGACTTTCAGCTTTATCAGGACGGCGATTATACTATTCTTGTTCACGGCGGTCAGGAAACAGAATTTGACAACTGGAGCAGAAGAATTGCCAACGAAGAGCCGAAAATGTACTATTTTGATTTTGACGGCGACGGAACTGAGGAACTTATTGTAAGGGCGCTTGAAAATATTGAAAAAGACACAGAGCAAAAACAGTATGTAATTTATGTGCTCTTTATTCAGTCTGACGAAAACGGGCAGTACAGTTACTCCGTAACAACAATCAACAGTGAAACATGGAACTCACTTTTCACCGAGGCGCTTAAATGTGAGACAACACAGCCGATACTCAACAAAAAACGCATTCAGTATGCTATGCAGGGCATTGATCTGCCCATAAATTATGACCCTGCTACAGGCATTTCTTCCGACACGAGAGTGTGGTATATTAAAGCGCTTTCAGACGGGAATAATAATTATTACACACTGCAAAGCTGGTATCTGAGCACGCCTTATGTTGATGTTGACGCTGAAAACAACCGGGTGAGCGTGAGGGTAAATTATTATATAACATATAACGAAACAGAAGAAGTTCAGCTCGGCGGTGTAATGACGGGCGGAATTACCATTCAAAACGGCGACATTTCAATCGCCCAGAAAAGCGTATTTTTCAACGCTCTTGACGAATACAAAGTTACATCACTGCAAACTTTTGAAAAAGAAGACTGGTCTTACACATTTAATAATGACGACAGGACTCTGCCTGCCGACAAAACAATAAAAAGCACTGCTTTCAGGTGCAATATGCAGGAACAGACAAACGAAAGAACGATTTTTTCAGGCACAAATGACGAGGCAAAAGCGATTGAAAAAATTGTTGTTACAAAAAATGAAATGAAATTATATGCAAAATCGGGCTGTTCTTTTTCAGCCGACCCGATAAACGCCCTTAAATATTCAGTTGCGGTAAAAGTCGGCGTAATTGATACGGATATTACACTTTCTGCCTCGGTAGGCACTGAAAACGGCATATCTGTGCTGACTTTCGTGCTTGACAAAAATTACCCGATGGACGAATTGAAAGCCTTTATCGTCAAAATCGGGCAATAAACGATAAACGGGCGGATGAGGGTATCCGCCCCTACGATAACATTTTTGCAGCACTGTAGAGGTCGGCGTCCCGACAACCCGTTATAACAACGCAATCAAAAAAGGAGGATTACAATGAAAATTATTATTACTGCCGACTCGCCGTGCGATCTGCCCGACGATATAATTGCAGAAAAAGAAATCGTAATTACTCCGCTTTCTATTCTGCTTGACGATAAATCCTATCTTGACAGGGCAGAAATCAACACTGAAGATATTTATGATTTTGTAGATAAAACGGGCAGACTGCCGAAAACCGCGGCAGTTCCGCCTGCACAGTACCACGAAATATTCAAAAAATTTACCGACGATGGTTTCGGCATCGTTCATATCGGGCTGTCCTCCGGCATTTCTTCAAGTTATCAGAATGCGTGCATTGCGGCGGCTGATTTCGAAAATGTTTATTGCGTTGATTCAAAAAGCCTGTGTACGGCAATGGGTCTGCTTGTGCTCAAAGCCTGCGATTTGCGTGACAAAAGCTTTGACGCAAAGAAAATCGCAAACAGAATAACGGCGCTTGTGCCGAAAATTCAGACAACCTTTGTGCTTGATAATCTTAAATATATCTACAAGGGCGGCAGGTGCAGCGGCGTTGCAAGATTCGGCGCAAATGTGCTCGGCATAAAGCCGTCTATTGCAGTAAGCCCCGAAAGCGGCAAGCTTGATGTTGCCAAAAAATACCGAGGCAAAATCGACACGGTTTATAAGCAGTATATAAATGACTGCTTTAAGGAGATTAACAAGGCAGACCCTGCAAGGCTTGTGATTGCCGATTCGGGCAGTGTTTCAAGCGAAATAATTGCTTATGCAAAAGGAATTGCCGAGGGAAAAGGCATTTTCAAAGAAATCATCACGGCAAAGGCAGGCTGCACAATATCATCACACTGCGGACCGAAGACACTGGCAGTGTTCTATATGAAAAAATAAACGCCGGTTAAAATTGCATATAAAAAATCAGTAGGGCGGAGTGCCCTCACTCCGCCGTGAAGTTATTAAAATTTTATTGAGGCGGGCGAGGGCACTCCGCTCTGCCATATCCTATAAATAAAGTCTGCCAATATAATTCAATGCGAGGTTACAATCCCAATGTCCCTAAAAACCGATATTTTATATGAACTACTCACAGCCACTGACTACATAAGCGGTGAATATCTGGCTGAAAAATTCGGCAAAAGCCGTGCAGGCGTGTGGAAAGCAATCAAATTGCTGAAAGCAGACGGATACAAAATCACCGCCGTTACAAACAAAGGCTATCTTTTGACCGACGACGGCGATATTCTGAATGAAACCGCAATCAAAGCACGGCTGAATCACGATATAAAAGTAATTTTTTATGACGAAACGGACTCAACCAACAATCAGGCAAAACGGCTGATTAATGACGGAGAAAAAGGAAATCTGCTCGTATGCGCAGGCAGGCAGACGGCAGGCAGGGGCAGGCAGGGCAAAAGTTTTTACTCGCCCGAGGGCGCGGGGATTTATATGAGCCTCGTTATCCACCCCGGCAGTTCACTTCAAAACGCCGTTACGGCAACGACTGCTGCGGCGGTTGCCGTGTGCAGAGCGATTGAAAAAATTACAAACATCACGCCCGAAATCAAGTGGGTAAACGATGTTTATGTAAACGGCAGAAAAGTCTGCGGAATTCTTACCGAGGCGGTGACCGACTTTGAATCGGGCACTGTTTCGAGTGTGATTATCGGAATAGGCGTAAACATTACGACCGAAAATTTTCCGAGTGACGTGGAAAACGCAGGTGCGCTGAACGCCGACATAAGCCGCAGTACACTTATTGCAAGAATTGCCGACGAGCTTATGAAAATCGTGCTCGGCGACTACAGTGCATTTATCGGCTATTACAGAACGCACAGTATGATAATCGGCAGACAGATTACATTTTTTGAAAACGGCACGGCAACAGATGGGACGGCGCTTGCGATTGATGAAACAGGCGGACTGGTTGTCAGAACTGAAAACGGTGAAACCCGCACATTAAGGAGCGGTGAAATTACGTTAAGGCGAAAATAAGGTATAATCAAAAATGAAAAACAAAACCAACTACATACTCGGCGTAATGCTGACAGTCGTAATCATTATTGCCGTGGTGCTGGCTGCTGTTACCGCAAAAAACAGCACACCGCTTAAAGGCAATGAAGAATTTGCACTCGGTATTGATGTATCGTCACACAACGGTGAAATCGACTGGAAAACAGCTGCCGAAAACACGGAATTTGCCATAATCCGTGCAGGCTACAGAGGCTACGGCGAGGCAGGCACAATCAGCGAGGACAAACTTTTTGCCGAAAATCTGAAAAATGCCTTAAAGGAAAACATACCGGTGGGCGTTTATTTTTACACACAGGCAACAAATGAAACCGAGGCTGAAGAAGAAGCTGAATTTGTTATAAATCTGCTCGGCAAAAACAAAATAGACCTGCCCGTTTTTATTGATTTTGAGTACCCGTATAACGAAAACGGCAACCCCACGGGCAGAATGTATAACGCAAATCTGACAAGTGAGCAGGCAACGGCAAACATCAACGCCTTTTGCAGAAAAATTGAAAAGGCAGGGTTTAAAGCAGGCGTTTATTCCTCGTCAAACGTCTATTCATTTCACCTGAATCCCGACGATTTCATCAGCGGCACGTGTATCTGGGTGGCGGATTATAACAACAGCGTAAAATACACGGGCGATTACGACATCTGGCAGTACAGCAAAACGGGCTCATGCCCGGGTGTTAACAGCAAATACTGCGATGTGAACAGGTGGTACAAATAAAAAGTGAATAGTGAATAATTATTGTAGGGAAGGAAGATTCCCCCACGGTGTGAGAAGATTCCTCTATCAGGGGAAATGCCACGCAGTGGCAAAAGGGTAGCGAAGCAATGTCACGAAGGGACAAAGGGGGACGGCTGTGTATCAGTCTGTGCCCTCCCGATTTTTTACACAATTCTTTATTGTTATTATTGAAAATAATATTAAT
>CABUAS010000018.1 GCA_902489595.1 uncultured Oscillospiraceae bacterium
AATACAATATACGAAAGCAATTTCCTTTACAGCATAATTCTTGTGTATTTGCTTTTTTGATAAAAAAATTCGCAGCAATTCAATTACCAAATATTCTCCGAATTTATAAACAAACTTGAAGAATTCAAAAAAACAAGAAACTTTTTTCAACAAATTTCCATTTTTCGTTCATAATTTATTAAAATTTTCAAAAAGGTATTGACTTGCCGTTATATATTTGGTATAAATATATTGTATTTGTTCGTGCGCGTGGAGATACTGCGCCTTTTTGCACCTGTATTTATGAACGAATTGTTAATAAATACCATATTGTGTGTCAGAGGTGTTACAGGCATCCGCGCGAAATACTAAGGGGTTAAACTCCTAAATCATAAATGAAGGAGAGATGATTATGAAAACGAGCAAAAGAGTCCTCAGCTTTTTTATGGCTGTGGTAATGGCACTTACTGCCTGCTCTGCCGGCTTTGTTGCTTTCGCGAGAGAAACCAATCCGAAAGACAACAATCCGTTCAGTGACGCAAATGCAAGTGCCGAAATGAGTACAGACGCTCTTAATGACCTTCTGGACTCACTTCTTCCTACGATTCTTGATGCTATCGGGGAAGAAACGCTTGCTTCAATCGGCGTTGACGCTGAAAAAGTTAAAAACGCCAGTTTTGAAGATGAAGACATTAAATCCGACAGATTTTTTGAATTCATAAGCGAATTGTCCGTATTCCTATTTGGCAAAGTAGGAAAGACAAGTATGGATAAAGTCCTTTCAGACGAAAGCCTTTCATCAGGCGATGCAGAAACAGACGCTGCCAACTATGCATACCTTGATGATCAGGATGCCGTAATTGATTTTTGGTCTTTATACAACATCTGCAAAACAAATGCTGATGCAAACGGCACCGACTTCCAGAAGCGCTGCAATGATTATTACAACGGTTATACCAAGGAAGACGGAACTGCTGTAACAGGCCTTAAAGAACTTCTTTTTGCCAGAGATTCAATCGGCACAAAGATTTCTGCTCTCAATGACGCAGCAACAAAGAAAATATTTGATATTGCTGTTGAAATAGGCGTAGTTCAGAAAAACGGTGACGCTACTGTTATTGCTGACAAAACTGCCGCTGAAATTCAGGCACTTGTTGACGCTTATGAGGCTGAAAACGGCGCAATCGAGTTTGTAACAGATGAATACAACCTCAATTTTTCAGTGAAATGTATGAATAATACATTGGAATTCATCAACAGCACAGCAAAATGCTTTACAGTTGCAGACCTTATTTTCTACCAGATTGTTGAAGAAAAAGCAATTTTTGCTTCACTTTACAATGCTGCTGCAATTAACGGCGGTGCTGAAACAGGCTTTGCTGCAAATTCTTATGACACTTGGTATACTGTAACAAGCGCAGCAAACCCGACTGTTACTTCACGCCAGGATCTTGCAGAAATCTACTGGAAAAATGTTCTTTTCACCAACTATATGAACAAACTCATAGCAGATAAAAAGAAATTGGAAGACGGCGTTTATACCCTTGAGAATTCCGATTACTACCTCAACTATGTTGAGGGGCTTCTTCTCAAACAGGGCTATTCTGCTGACGAAGTTTCTGCTATGATTGCTGCAGAAGGTCTTACTCAGGAAGATTTAGACTGGCTTGCAACAAAACCGGGTGCTCCTGCTTATCAGCCTACTGCTGAACAGAAGCAGCAATTCCCATACGCTACAAACTCAAGAGAAACAGCCAACATTGCCGGAAATGCAGGTGCTTTTTACAATGCAATTGTTTGTAACTCTACAGACCATAAGTTCAACATTGCCGTAAACAAGGCATTCGGTAAACTCCAGATTACTGACGCTACTATCAGAACATTCAGAAATGAAATCAACAGACCTACAGGAAAAGATCCCGTAAGCCTTATTCCGGATATTATGGCCGATATCAATTTCTTTGCTCACGAAGAAGTTGCAGCAAATGTTTTCGGAAATATTTCTACAATCCATATTTTCGACAGTACTGTTCTTGATGAAAGCAAAAACGAAATGATGTCGGAATATGTTTTTGAAGGCGACAACTACCCGTTCAACCAGGATGATTACTTCAATGCAACAGCATCTGTTATTGACGGTTATATTGAACTTGCAAAAGACCTTGATAATCTTCTTGCAAGCTTCGGCGTTGATATGAATCTCGGCCTTAACGGTATTATTGACTCACTTCTTCCCGGCCTTATTCAGACTAAGGATAAAGACGGTAATCCGCTGACTTATGAACTTATCATAAACAGTGTTGCCGGCATTTATTCAAATCTTGCAAAAGACCCGATGGGAACAATCGCAAACGTTATACCGTTGCTTACAATACTTATTGACGAACTTATCGTTCCTATCCTCTTCAACGGTGACGGCGATGCGTTCTATCAATTCCTTGATCCATTCGTATTCTCAGAAACAGGTCTTCTTCACAACCTGTTCAGAGAAGATCCCGAAACACTCGCTAAAATTGACGGTTTCTTTGAAGAATACGGTATCACAACATTGAGTTTTGATCTTAACTACATTCTTCCGGCGCTCACCGATTACATGGTAAACGGCAGTACTGAAAGAGCAACAAAGGGATTTTATGAAGATGCAACGACATCAGACGGAAGACAGGTTCCGATTATTGTAAATGTTAAATATGTTGATACATTAATCGCTGAAAGTGTTTACAATCTTATGTTCCTTGAAGGTTTCAAGACTGATGAAAACGGAGATCCTGTTCTTGATGAAAACGGAAATAAGATACCGAAAATTGACAATGGCGTAAAAGAACTTCTTCATACAGTTCTCGGCGTACTTGACAAATCAGTTAAAGAATATGCTGATTCGCATAATACAAATGAAACTGCAGACGCCAGAATCGGTAAAGCATTTGCAGGTGCAGAAGCAACAATCTATAAGGGATTTAACAACATTACAGTAGCTCTTCCCCAGTTGGTTGATATATTTGTAAAGAACTTCCTTGCTCTTTATAATGCAGATAATACAGATTGGCAGTTTAACGCCCGTATCGCTCACTCAACAGGTGTTGTTAATACTTACAAGGGTGATACACTCATTTCTTCTGTTGAATATGCTACAGCAGACAACGCTACTGTATCTGCCCTCAAACAGGAAATCTTTATCAAGAATCCTTCAAATGTAACTGCTTGGATTGTTAACCTTGTTGTAAGTGACTGGTTAAATGCAGTCGTTGACCTTCTCAATGATGTATTTACAGCAGACAACGATATTACAACCAACATTCCGATTATCGCAGGTCTTCTTAACGCCCTCGGCGGATTCGGCGAAGGAAGTTATGTAACAGACATTCTTAACGGCCTGTTCTATCTTACAAGAAACAGCAAGTACAGTTTCACATTCACAGAACAGGAAATCCCGCTTGCACAGAACGGTGAAACATATGTAGGCCTCAGCGATGACAGTGCTTACTACCTTATCGCAAATGTGGGTCCGATTATTGACATTGTTATGGACATCGTTAATGCAAACAAGTCAGAAGAACCAACTGATCCTGCCGAACCGGAAGAACCGGTTACTCCCGAAGTTCCGACAGATCCTGAAGAACCTTCAGCAGGAATTGACATTCTCGGCACTCTCGGCATTACAGAACAGGATATAACCGATGCTCTTAACGAGGCTAAGAAACTTAATACAAAAGAAAACGCTCAGAAAACACAGGATATTCTTGATAAAATCGACAAGATGATTTCAACAGTCCTTGAAAACACATATCTTAACGGATATTCAGTAGACAAGGTAGACGGTATCCTTTCAGGCGCAATCACTTACCTTATCAACCACCTTGGCCAGGAAACAACTGATGAACTTCTTCAGCTTGTTACCCGTTATCTTAATGTAATCTGCAACGAAAGCATTAATGAAAACTGGGCTCCAAAGCGTAACGGCGCATCAAACGGTCCTGTTGATGCTAAGAAAGTTTACTCAAACAAAGAACTTTCAATTCTCGTAACAGAAACATACGCTCTTCTTGAAGAAATTCTTGACAAAGTAATCAACATCGCAGGCGACGATAACGATTATATCGTAAACGCAATCGACGGTATTTTCTCACCAAGTTCAATCGGTTCACGCGCAGGACTTGATGAAGGCGTTCTCGACAACCTTACATGGTGTGAAGTTTCAGCAACAAAGTACGCAACAGACCTTGGTTACTCATTCACAGCAGGCGACAAAGATGCTTTCTACAACAATCTGTTTGCATCACTTGCTCCTGTAACCGCAATTCTCGGCGCACTTCTCGGTTCTGAAACAACAGGTTACTATGACAATGTTCTCAACCCGATCTTTGCTTCAATATGCGACGCAGCAGACATCGAACTCTATACTCCTAAGGATGAATCAAGTGCAGAACTTGCTCTTGCAACATTCAAGCCGATTGCAGATCTGCTCAACAAGTTCCTTGCAGCACCGACAAATACACTCGTTTCACTTGTAAACGGTATTTCCGGTGCCCTTGAAGATAAGACTGTTACAGGTATTATCAACGGAGCAATCACTCCTCTTGCAAAAGAACTCGGCGGATTACATTCAATTATAGCAGTTCTTTCTCCGTCACTTGCAGAAAGCATTAAGATTGAAGGTATGACATTTGCTGATTTATCATCAACACTCAGCAGCGTATTAACAATTATTCCTAAAAATAATGTAGTTGTTACATTACTCAACCTTCTTCTTGAGACAAATATTCCGAATATCGAATTCGGCAAAAAACTTCAGAACGGCGAAATTGCTTTCGTAGTATTTGCATTCGCAATCGGAATCGTTCTTAAGAGCGACACAATTATGAACCTTATCCCTGAAGATTATAAAGCACTTGCCGATATGCTTCAGAAGATAAGCGCAGGCAATGTAATCAACATCCTTGACAGAGTTCTTTCAATCACAAAGAACCCGACTGAAGTTTACTGGACATTTGAAGATTATCTTGCAAAAGAAACAAATTCCTTCAAATATCCTTCTGGCATCACTGCAAGCAAAGCAGAAGATGCTGTAGATTCTCTTGACAATATTGTTAAGAATGTATTCCCGCTCCTCAAGAGCCTTGATGTTGTAGGTTATGATGACCTTGCAGGTCTTGTAAACGGAATGCTCTTCAAAAACGAGATACTCACAAAGATGGCATCTGCTATCTACGGCGCATTAGGTATGACTCCGAGCGCACTTGCTGATTATCTTGTTGACAGAAGTTACGGTAATACTTACTCAGATGCTGCAGCAGCACTCAGAAAGTGCTCAAGCTGGAATCAGGTAAGCAACATTAACTGGGGCTTCAAAGACGGCTCTGCTAAGGCAGAACAGGGATTCATCAACGGTCTTGCTGCTGTATTAAGACCTGCAAATGATTTACTTGCCATCTTCCTTGCAGAAGGTGAACTTAACTTAGCATTCGGCGATGTTTTATCCAACCTTATTGCTTCACTTGAAACAGGAGCAAAGGGTTACATCATGGAAGATGTTGTTGATGAAAACGGCGAAGTTGTTAAAGATGAAAAAGGCAATACAGTTCAGACTGAAGTCGGTGAATACAGTTATTCACTTAAAGACGGTATGCTTAACATCTATATCAGAAACGGTTTCGCACCGGGTTCTGAAATGGCTGCAAAACATCCTGAACTTGTAAATGAACTTTACAACAGAATTGAGATTGACCTCAACGAAATTGTTAAACTTATTGAAAATGTAACTCTTTACGGCGGCAACGGCTACGAAAGTGCAATTATCCCGCTGCTTGAAGCATTTATGTGTGACGGCGTTAAGTCATACGACGAGTATATTAAGGATTATAATAAAGCAAAAGATAATCTTCTTATTGACATTCTTAATCCGCTCTTTGGATTTGTTGATAAGGCTCTTGCAAATCCGTTTGATACAATAACAGCAGTTCTTCCGAACCTTGCTTACTTCATTGATAACAACGGCATTGCTCAGTTCCTCAACAATCTTCTTTCACCGATTACTCACAATATTCTTGATGCTCTTACAGAGAACAATGTAAATATTGATGAAATCCTCAAGGCATTTGACTTAGACCTCGGAAAACTTCTCAGCGGTCTTATCAAAGATAATCTCGGTGCAGATGTAAGTTTCACACTTAAACTCAGCGACCTTAACTCATGCAATATTCAGGATGCTCTTGTTCCGCTCATCAACGGACTTCTCAAGCACTTCAATATTGACATTACACTTCCTGATTTCAAGTGGTCAACACTTGCAAGCCACGGCACACAGACATCATTCACAAGTGCTGCAGGCGTTCAGGGAATCCGCATTATTTCTAAGCAGGGCGAAACCCTTGTAGCAGTTCTCCGCTACATTGCAGATGTTCTTATCTCTAACGCAAACGGACTTAAGACTCTCATCTGCGGTATCGAAGATGTCGCTAAGAATAAGACAATCGTTAATATTCTTACAACAATCTTCAATCAAATTGCAGGCGCTCACGAGGATGACATCGTTAAGGCTGTGTTCTATCTCCTTACACAGGATCCTCAGAACTCCTTCTTCGATTACAGAGATTTCAAATATAAGGATTATGACTTCTCTTATCCGTCAACAGTAGATGTTGACTTCCTTACAACAATCGGTCCGATGCTTGACGGTCTTATCGGCGGTCTTGTAGAAGGCGGACTTAACAAGTTAATTGGTGATATGATTTATAAAGATGACATCATCAGTTCACTTGTATGCGGTCTTTACGGTGCAGTTGAAGGCGTAAAGATTAACGACAATATGAACCTTGCAGAACTTCTTGCTCAGACAGATATTGACTTTACAACAGCTAATGTGGCTAAACTCCTTACAGATAAGGATTACGGCCAGTCATATGCAAGCGTTGCTAAGACTATTGAAAAAGCAGGTTCATGGAGCAAGGTTAATAAAGCCGATCTCCACTGGGGCGTAACTGACAGAGACAGTTTTGTTCACGCACTGTGCGCAGCACTCCGTCCTGTTTACGGCGTACTTGATGTACTCCTTAACGACGGTTCACTCGGTCTCTTCAAACTCATCTACCTTCCGGGTTCAGACGGCTACACATCAGCAATCGTTCCTCTTATGGAGGCATTCGGTCTTTACAACATTAAGACTCAGTATCAGTACAGACAGGATATGAGCAAAGAATACGACGCTATTCTTCTTGACATTCTCAATCCTCTTCTTGACAAGGTTGAAGACATTCTTAATGCACCTCTTGAAATGCTTTGCGATATTCTTCCTAACCTTTCACTGTTCTTCGCTAACGACGGCTTACTTCAGTTAATTGATAACCTTCTGTTACCGATTACTGCTCTCCTTGATTCACTCAAGCCAATCGTTGACGTAAATGATTTACTCAAGGCAGTAGGTCTTGACATTGAAAAGGAACTTGCAAAGATTGGTCTTGCACCTAAGGGCTTCAAGTTTGATATTTACAACCTTTCAGCAACTCTTAAACCGTTAATCGGTGCAGACAACATCGTATCACTGCTTAACAGCGTACTTGGTATGATTGATGTAGGCGGCAGCAAACTTAACATTGAACTTATGCCGATAGACTGGTATCAGCTTGCTTCACACGGTGAATTAATTACAGGCGAACCGTCACAGGCTGCTACATTCGGCGCAAGAATGTATGTTAAGGCTGATCAAAGCGAAGTTCTCATCGCAGTTCTCCGTTACCTGATTAACACAGTAAACTATGGAGATAACTTTAACACCATCAGCAACCTTATCGGTGGACTTCTTGGTGATGTAAGCGACTCTGTATCTGACATTATTTCTCAGGTACTCGGAATGCTCACAGGCGAAACAGATGAAGTAATTTCATCACTTTGCGAACTTCTCCAGACTCTTGCTTAATTAAGAGTTAAACCTAATAATTAAGGGCATCCCTCACGGGATGTCCTTTTTTGTTTTAATACTGCCGTAAGTCGGGCTGATGTCAGAGTGCCGCGGCATCATACCGTATAATTAAATTCCCTTTACGTGAATTTTCATATATAATAGTAATTAATACTTGTATATTATATAAATATTTAGTATAATAGTTTCATATATTACTTTGGCAGATGGAGAAAAAACCGCGGCAGCAATCATTATGATTTACTCTTTCTGCTTACTCGGTGGTGAAATAATGCTCGGAAAGTATGTCAGGGTCAAGGTCGTTAAACCTATCGGCTCTACAGACAAGAGTACGGGCTATACTTATCCACTGAATTACGGAACTGTTTACGATATTGAAAATCAGGAAGCATTCATAATGGGAATTCATCATCCCGTG
This sequence comes from uncultured Oscillospiraceae bacterium, assembly GCA_902489595.1. Lineage (GTDB taxonomy): Bacteria > Bacillota > Clostridia > Oscillospirales > Acutalibacteraceae > Eubacterium_R. The sequence continues at coordinate 8,313 of CABUAS010000018.1, forward strand.
CGTAATTTTGATGGGCGAGTTATAGCCATACTCAGCAACAAAAAAACAGGAAAATTCATTTGGATTGTGGCACCTAAAAGCACACGGTTTATTATTAACGACATCTGCGAATACATTAACATCGGCAGAGATTTTCCCGATTGCAAAATTGAATGCCTTTATGAAAGCAGCTGCGGCGCAGTTGTTTTCAGAGATATTAAAGGCGAAATACGATACCTTCTTATAAAAAACAAGCGCTCGGCTCACTGGAGCTTTCCGAAAGGCCATATTGAGGCAGGCGAAACAAAAGAAGACACGGCAATCCGTGAAGTGCTTGAAGAAACGGGAATTCATGTAAAACTGATAGATGGTTTTGAAAGCGTTTCCAAATACAAAATTCAGAACCGAATCGAAAAAACTGTTTCAATTTTTGTAGGCACAACAAATGATACTTCAACAAGTATTCAGGCTGAAGAAATTGAAGATTATATCTGGCTCACCTTTGACCGTGCTTTAAGCCTTTTAAAATTTGAAAATGATAAAAACATCATCGTATCCGCTCATGAATTTTTAAATCAGAACAATTATATTTAGGAGTGAATTTATGCAGGAACTTTGCAGAACTATTCAGGAATTTTTAACTTCACACGGTATTCCCGACGAACTTGTTGTATTTCTTATTTCGGTTATGCCGATACTGGAATGCAGGCTCGGTATGTTTACGGCAATCGTATTATTGCAGATGAACACTTTTAAAGGCTTTTTAATCAGTTTTGCAGGAAATATTCTTCCGATACCGTTTATTTTGCTTTTAATTAACTGGATTTTCGAATGGATGAAAAAAATACCCGGAATTAACAAACTGATATTCTGGCTTGAAGACAGAACACTGAAAAAAAGAGATAAAATTGATAAATACGGCATTTGGGGTCTGCTTTTATTTGTAGCAATTCCTTTGCCGGGTACAGGCGGCTGGACAGGTGCACTGCTCGCCTCACTTCTTCACCTTGACAAAAAGAAATCTTTCGGGGTAATTGCCATCGGCGTATTTATCGCAGGACTTATAATGACAGTGCTCTCCCTTGTTGTGGGCAATGCAATTTTTGGATAATGAATAACGAATACAGATATTTAATCGAACTAACAAAAGCATATCTTGATAACGACACCATAGCGCTTAAAAGTGAAATTGATTACGCCAAACTTATAAAATCAGCGTCAAAACATAATCTTTCAGGCGTTATTTACTGCGTTATAAACCGTGCCGAAAACAAAGAAATCATCAGCGCCGACCTTTTGAATGATTTGCAGAACAATTTTTTTGATTTAGTTTACATTTCAAATATGCAGTCACAAACGGCAGAACATGCAAAAAAGGCACTGGCAGGCGCAGAAATACGCCATATTCCATTTAAAGGCATCGATATAAGGAATTACTTTCCTGTGCCGGAAAGCCGTTTTATGGGCGATATAGACATTCTGATTGACGAAAAAAACAAACTGAACGCAAAAGCGGCGATGAAATCGGCAGGCTTTACGGTTAAAAACGAAAACGGACCTGTGTGGGATTATGTTAAAGACGGTATGCTGGTTGAAATGCACACTAACCTGCTTAATGAAACGATAGACAAAGCAGAGATTATTGATTATTTCTCCGACGCTGTAAACAAAGCTGATTTTAACGGACTGTGCGGCAGATTTGACGACACCTTCCACTTTGAATATTTAATCGCTCACATCGCCCACCATTTCCGTTTTTACGGCGCAGGCATAAAGTTAGTACTTGATTTGGCAGTAATGCTTAAATACGGCAGTACAGACCTTGACAGAGCTGTTTCAGACCTTGAAAAAGCAGGTCTTGGCAGATTTTCAAAAGAAATACTGTCTGTTTGTTATAAATGGTACAATCAGGGCAAAAGTTTTACAGACGATACCGAAACAACCGAAAATTTTATCGTATCTTTCGGTGCATTCGGTATACACGGACGAAACAAATCCGCAGTCGTAATCCGCAAAGATATGGAAAAAGGCAAAAGCACCTCTCCCCTTTCAATGCAGCTGCGCCTTATTTTTCCGCCTTACAGCAAACTGCGCCACCTGCCCTATATTAAATTTATTGATAAAAAGCCATACCTTACACCTGCCGCGTGGATATACAGAATTTTTTACAATCTTAAAAACAAAAAAGATTTTGCGATAAACACAACAGCCGGTCTGAATAACAAAAATTCAGTATCACAGGCGCAGGCGGAATTAAATTATTTTGAGGAGATAGGACTTATATGAAATACTTTTTTATCATTCTGCTGATAATCATATTAATTGCTGCGGCACTGTTTGTAAAATGGTTTTTGCAATACCGTACAAGCGGTAAATGCCCTATATGCTTTCTTGAAAAAATTTTTACAAAGCCCACTCAGATAACAATGGATATAAGTAAAGACGAAGATTTCAACAACAATTCCGCTTTAACGCCGCCTATGGGCTGGAGCAGCTGGAACACTTTCCGCAATCAGATTGACGAGGATTTGATTTTAGACACTGCAAAAGCCATGAAAGAAACCGGACTTCTTGAGGCAGGATATAATTTTGTTAATCTTGACGACTGCTGGCAAAGTTCGATGCGTGATAAAGACGGTAATATGCAAGGTGATCTGGAAAGATTTCCGAACGGCATTTCTTCACTTGCAAATAAAATCAATTCTTTGGGATTTAAACTCGGCATTTACTCTTCAAACGGAACACTGACCTGCGAGGATTTGCCTGCAAGCCTCGGCAACGAAATTCAGGATGCAAAAACGATTGCAGGTTGGGGCTGTGAATTTTTCAAATACGATTTCTGCCACAACAAAGCAATAAGCGGCGAAGCGCCTGTTATCGAAAAACTTGAGATTAGCAGACCCCGCCAAAAAGCAGAAATTACGCTTACACCCGATGATGCGGAATTTTTCGGAAAAACGGGAATCGTTGAAATCAAATCACTGCCGAGCGGAAAAGGCATAGGCAGGCTGAATCACGGCGCAGGCAAAGCAGTATTCAAGCCTGTTGTGAATTTTGACGGCAACTATGTGCTTACAATAGTTTTCAAAAAATTCTATACCAAAAAAGAACCCTATTTACAAGTAGCCGTAAACGGGGTTATGCATGAAGTATTCTTCCCTGTTATGTCTGCTTTCAGCGCAACAGGCAGAATGCAGATTATGATTAAACTTAAAGGCGGTTCTAACGAAATCATACTTGAAAACCCTGTTAAAACACTTGCAGACAGTTCTTATATTCAATACCGCAGAATGGGCAAGGCTTTGAAAAACGCCTCAGAAGAAATTGCAGGCAAATACGGAATTGCCGAAAAGCCGATTACATTTTCAATCTGCGAATGGGGCAAGGCTCACCCATGGCACTGGGGTGCAAAAGCGGGCAATATGTGGCGCACTACATATGATATTGCTGCAAACTGGCTCTCTGTTCACTCAATTTATTCACAGTCAATCAAGCATTATCAGAATGCTTCTGTCGGCCATTGGAATGACCCGGATATGCTTGAGGTCGGCAACGGAAATTTGACAGACGATGAAAATAAAACACATTTCAGCCTTTGGTGTATGATGGCGGCGCCGCTCATTCTCGGCAACGATATAAGAAAATTTATCGGCTCAGACGGCAAGCCGAATACAGATAATAAAACGCTTAAAGTTGTTACAAATAAAAGCCTTATTCTTATTGACCAGGACCCGCTCGGCAAAGCGGCTAAACTGATTAAAAGCGAAAAAGGAATAGATATTATTGGCAGACCGCTTGCAAACGGCGATATAGCAGTATGTTTTTACAATAAAACAAAACAGGACAAAGGTTTTTCTTACAATATCGGCGAAATCGCTGCCGATGAATACCTTAATTTCAATTCTCATCAGACCTCATATGCCGTTCACGAGCTGTGGAACGACGAGCGTTTCACGACGAAAACGATTTCAGCAACACTGCCAAAGCACGGCTGTAAGGTTTTCCGCATCAGCCGGCAGTAAAAATATATGTGTATAACAAAAGAGCAGTTCGATTGAACTGCTCTTTTATTTACTCGGTGCGTCGGGGACGCCGCACCCTACAAAACTACATAATCGTTTTCATATGGCGACTAACCCCGCCACAATCGGGAGGGCACGGAGACCCTCCCCTACTGTATGGTACGATGCCTTCATCGTACCGATAATAAAATTTTATAATAATACAAAAAACGGGCGGAAATTTTTCCGCCCGTTAAATTTTTGGGTATTTAATTATGCCTGTGCTTTTAAAGCCTCTGTGAGCATAGGAACGATTTTATTCAAATCGCCTACGATACCGTAATCTGCAACATCGAAAATCGGAGCAGATGCATCTTTATTGATAGCAATAATAATATCAGACTCTTCCATACCTGATGTGTGCTGAATTGCACCGCTGATACCGATTGCAAAATATACATTCGGGCGAACTGTTTTACCTGTCTGTCCGACCTGCAAATCCTTATCCAGCCAGCCATTGTCAACTGCTGCTCTTGAGCAGGAAACCGTGCCGCCGAGAACATCTGCCAAATCCTCAAGAAGTTTGAAATTCTCTTTACTGCCGACACCGCGACCGCCTGAAACAAGAATTTTTGCCTCCTGAATATCAACTGTATTCTTGATTTCCTTAACTACATCAAGAATTTCAACATAGCAGTTATTTTCTTCAAGTGCAGGGTTAAACTCAATAACGTTTGCCTTTGCACCGTCAATCTTATCAATCTTCTGCATAACGCCCGGTCTTACAGTAGCCATCTGCGGTCTGTTGTCAGGGCAGGCAATCGTTGCGATTGTGTTGCCGCCGAATGCAGGACGTGTCATAAGAAGTTGATTGTGTTTCTGCTCTCTGTTTGGCAGAGGATTCAGCGGAAAATCGCCGATTTCAAGCACTGTGCAGTCTGCCGTTAAACCTGTGCCTACTCTTGCGGACACTCTCGGACCTAAGTCACGGCCGATAGCAGTTGCACCTACAAGCATAATTTCAGGCTTGTATTCATTAATTACGGCAGTAAGTGCCTGTGTGTAAGGCTCTGTTCTGTAGGTTTCAAGCACAGGGCTGTCTACTACAACAACATTGTCTGCGCCGTATTCTGCAAGTTCGTCTGCAAGACCTTTTACATTATAACCAAGCAGAACAGCAGTAACCTCTGTTTCAAGGTCTTTTGCAAGCTCCTTTGCTTTGCCGAGAAGTTCAAAAGCAATCGGGCTGATTGCGTTATCTACCTGCTGAGCGAAAATGTAAACGCCTTTATACTGTTCAATATTTTCTGTAATCATTTTCTTCTCCTCCCTCAGATAACATGCTTTTCGGCAAGTTTTGCCATAATATAATCTACTGCTTCTTTCGGTGAATCGGGAGTTACAGTTTCGCCTGCACCCTTTCTTACCTTATCTGAAGCCTTTGCAATCTTGGTCGGTGAGCCGTTAAGGCCGATGTTTGAATCATCAACATCTTTAAGTGCGGCTCTGCCCCATACTGTAATTTCTTTCTTGTAAGCGTCAAAAATACCGCCCGGAGTCATATATCTCGGCTCATTAAGCTCTGAAAGAGCAGTGATTGCGCAAGGCATTTTTGCCTTTAACATATGATACCTGTCATCAAACTGGCGTTTAACGATTACATAATCACCGTCAATCTTAATATCCTGAGCATAGGAAATTACAGGAATACCGAGGTGCTCTGCAATCTGCGGACCAACCTGTGCAGTATCGCCGTCAATAGCCTGACGGCCTGTGATAATCAAATCATAATCAATGTTGCGGAGTGCACCTGCAATAGTAGTTGAAGTTGCCCATGTATCTGCACCGCCGAGCACTCTGTCTGTAACAAGAATACCGTTGTCTGCACCCATAGCCATAGCCTCGCGAAGAACCTCTTCAGCCTTTGGAAGACCCATTGTAAGTGCAGTAACCTCTGCGCCGATTTCGTCTTTAATGCGAAGTGCTGCCTCAAGTCCCGCCTTATCGTCAGGATTCATAATTGAAAGCATTGCACCTCTGTTCAATGTACCGTCGGGGTTAAACTGAACGCCGCCCTTTGTATCAGGTACCTGCTTAATACAAACTACAATTTTCATTATATTTAACCCTCCTTACTTCAATAAATCACCGCTGATTACCATACGCTGAACCTCTGATGTGCCCTCGTAAATCTCGGTAATCTTAGCGTCTCTCATCATTCTTTCAACTTCATATTCACGGATATAACCATAACCGCCAAGAAGCTGAACTGCCTTTGTTGTAACATCCATAGCAACTTCTGCTGCATAAAGTTTAGCCTTGGCAGCCTCTACAGAATAAACTTTCTGATTTGCCTTTGCCATAGCAGCCTTGTAAACAAGCATTTTGGCAGCCTCTACCTTTGTAGCCATATTTGCTAACTGGAACTGTGTGTTCTGGAATGCACTGATGGATCTGCCGAACTGCTTTCTTTCCTTAACATATTCAACTGCACGGTCAAGAGCACCCTCTGCAATACCGAGCGCCTGAGCAGCAATACCGATACGGCCGCCGTCAAGCGTATGCATAGCAATACCGAAGCCTTTGCCCTGAGGTCCGAGAATATTTTCTTTAGGAATTCTGCAGTCCTGGAAAATAAGTTCATAAGTTGATGAACCGCGGATACCCATTTTCTTTTCCTTTGTGCCGAATTCAAAACCCGGAGCAGTTTTAGGAACGATGAAGGCACTGAATAACTTCTTCTTTCTGCCTCTTTTGTCTTCAACAATATCTGTTACGGCAATAACGATATAAATATCTGCTACCTTACCGTTTGTAATAAAGCACTTTGAGCCGTTGAGAACCCACTCGTCACCGTCAAGAACTGCCTTTGTCTGTGCACCCTGAGCGTCTGTGCCTGCGCCCGGCTCTGTTAAAGCAAATGCACCGAGCATTTCACCGCTTGCAAGCGGTTTTAAATATTTCTGTTTCTGCTCCTCAGTGCCGTAAGTAAGAATAGGGTCACAGCAAAGAGATGTATGTGCAGAAACGATAACGCTTGTTGTTGCGCAAACTTTTGCAAGTTCTTCAACGCACATAACATAAGTTAACGGGTCACATCCCTGACCGCCGTATTCCTTTGGAATCGGAATACCCATAAAGCCGATTTTCTGCATTTTTGAAACTGTTTCCTGCGGGAACTGCTCTGTTTCGTCAGTTTCAATAGCAAGAGGCTTTACTTCATTTTCAGCAAAATCACTGAACAGCTTTTTAGCCATTTCGTGTTCTTTACTTAATGTAAAATCCATTTATAATATCCTCCGTGTAAAATGTATTTCATAACACCGTAAATACATAAGATACGGGCGGATATTATCCGCCCCTACGGTATGCAATAAATATTAATTACTTTCTGTAATCGTAAAAACCTACGCCTGTTTTGCGGCCGAGTTTACCTGCACGAACCATCTTTTTAAGAAGAGTTGCAGGGCGGTATTTAGGATCGCCTGTTTCGGCATAGATAACTTCCATAATTGCAAGTACAATATCAAGACCGATATAGTCACCGAGTTCAAGCGGACCCATCGGATGATTTGCACCGAGTTTCATAGCAGTGTCAATATCTTCAACGCTTGCAATGCCCATTTCATAAACTGTAATACCCTCGTTGATAAGCGGGATAAGAATTCTGTTTACAACAAAGCCGGGAGCCTCGTTTACTTCAACAGGAACTTTGCCGATTTCTTCAGCAATGCCCTTGATTTTTGCAACCATATCGGCAGGAGTGTTAGCGCCTGCGATAACCTCTACAAGCTTCATAACAGGAGCCGGATTGAAGAAGTGCATACCGATAAGCGGTCTGTCAAGTCCAGCACCGATTTCAGTAATTGAAAGTGAAGATGTGTTTGTAGCAAACATACAGTCAGCCTTAACAATATCCTGAAGCTCTTTAAATGTCTGCTTCTTAACATCCATAACTTCAAGAGCAGCCTCAACAATCAAATCACAATCTGTGCAGATTTCCTTTGTGCCTGTTGTGATTTTAGCAAGGATAGCGTCAGCCTTTGCCTGATCCATCTTGCCCTTAGCAATTCTTTTTTCAAAACCCTTTGCGATTTTTGCCTTGCCGTTTGCGGCAAATTCATCATTAATATCGCAAAGCATTACTTCATAACCGTCAACCTGTGCAAAAGCCTGTGCAATACCTGAACCCATTGTTCCTGCACCGATAATTCCTACTTTCATTCTTATATCCTCCGTCTGTAATTATTTATTCTGAAACGGCTCTTTAACCTTATCTTTGTTTCTGTCAAGGAAAAATGCCATTCCGTATTTCTGATCTTCTGTTTCAAAGCAGTCGCCGAAAAGTTTTTCTTCAATAACGATTGCCTCATCAATACCAACTTGTAAGCCGTCATTGATAGCCTTTTTGCAGTTGCGAACCGCAATAGGAGCATTGCCTGCAATAATTGAAGCCATTTTCTTTGCAGCAGGCATAAGTTCTTCGGCAGGATAAACTGCGTTTACAAGACCGATTCTCAAAGCCTCAGGTGCTTTAATGTTTCTGCCTGTGAAAATTAACTGCTTTGCCATACCGATGCCGACTGTTCTTGCAAGTCTTTGAGTGCCGCCGAAGCCCGGTGTAATACCGAGTCCAACCTCAGGCTGACCGAAAACTGCATTTTCTGAACAAATTCTGATGTCGCACGCCATTGAAATTTCACAGCCGCCGCCGAGTGCAAAGCCGTTGACTGCACAGATTACGGGAATCGGCAAAGTTTCAATTTTTCTGAAAACATCGTTGCCCTTCTTGCCGAAAGCCTCTCCTTCAGCCTTTGTCAAAGTGCTCATCTCGCCGATATCCGCACCTGCAACAAATGATTTTTCGCCTGCACCTGTAAGAATAAGTGCACGTACAGTATCAAGGTCAACTGCATCGATTGCTTCATCGATTTCATCAAGAACGGCACTGTTTAAAGCATTCAGTGCCTTCGGGCGGCTGATAGTTAAAACTGCAACTGCGCCCTCAACCTCATAATTAATAAATTCCATTGCCATACCTCAAAAATTAATCTCTCTTAACTATTGTTGAGCAGCCCATACCGCCGCCGATACAAAGAGTAGCAAGACCTGTTTTAGCGTCTCTCTTTTCCATTTCGTGAAGAAGTGTAACAAGAATACGGCAACCTGATGCGCCAACAGGGTGGCCGAGTGCGATTGCACCGCCGTTTACATTAAGTTTTGAAAGGTCAAAGTTAAGGTCTCTTCCTACTGCAATAGACTGAGCGGCAAAAGCCTCGTTAGCCTCAATTAAATCCATATCATCAATAGTCATACCTGTTTTAGCAAGAACTTTCTTTGTTGATGCAACAGGTCCGACACCCATAATGGACGGGTCAACACCGCCGAGTGCACCTGCAACCCATGTAGCCATTGGCTTAACGCCGAGTTCCTTAGCCTTTTCTTCGCTCATAACAACAATAGCGGCAGCACCGTCGTTAATACCTGATGAGTTGCCTGCAGTAACAATACCGTCTTTCTTGAATGCAGGGCGAAGTCTTGCAAGACCTTCTGCTGTTGTGCCTGCACGAGGACCTTCGTCGGTATCAAATACGATAGTATCTTTCTTTCTCTTAACTTCAACAGGAACGATTTCGTCCTTAAACTTGCCCTCTGCGATAGCCTTTTCTGCCTTCTGCTGGCTGTTTGCCGAGAACTCATCAAGTTCTTCACGTGTAATACCGTATTTTTCACAAACGTTCTCTGCTGTGATACCCATATGATAATCATTGAAAGCATCCCAGAGTGCGTCGTTTACCATTGTATCAATCATAGGAGCGTTGCCCATACGATATCCGTAACGGCCCTGCTTTAATGCATAAGGAGCCATGCTCATATTTTCCATACCGCCTGCAACAACGATATCGGCATCGCCTGCCTGAATCATCTGAGCAGCCATATTTACGCAGTTAAGACCTGAACCGCAGACAACGTTGATTGTAACGGCAGGAGTTTCGATAGGAAGACCTGCTTTGATGGAAGCCTGACGGGCAACATTCTGACCCTGACCCGCCTGAATTACACAGCCCATATAAACATGGTCAACTGCATCGACAGGAACGCCTGCTCTGTTAAGAGCCTCTTTGATAACGATTGTGCCGAGATCCACTGCACTTGTTGTGCTGAGTGTTCCGCCCATTGTGCCGATTGCTGTACGGCATGCGCCTGCAAGAACGATTTTCTTAGACATAATAAATTACCTCACTTTTATTTAATGTAAAAATTTATTAAATTACATTTTACTTTGCGTAAATATAATACAAATAAAAAACGCGATTGTCAATAAATTAACGAAATTTTGTCAAACAGTATAAAATAAGGCTCAATCACAGAAAAAATATGTGCAATTTTGCATAACACAAATTTCTAAAATTTCCCGTGGTTAAGCCATTTTTCAGACTTGGTTCTGTTTTTGACAATCTTTTCAATTTTTTTAACAACATCGAAGCACATTTTAACATTTGCAGAAATTTCCAAGTTAAAAGTTAAAAAGAAAAGAACAAAAAACCGAATACCAAAAGGCACTCGGTTTCTGCTGGTGGAAGAGGGTGGGCTCGAGCTTCGCTCGAAGTTCGCTTGCTGACGCAAGCCGTCGCATTGATAATTTCGTGGTTCGAATCCACCCACTAACATATTTTTCTTACAAAACAAAAACCGAATACCCAAAAGGTACTCGGTTTCTGCTGGTGGAAGAGGGTGGGCTCGAGCTTCGCTCGAAGTTCGCTTGCTGACGCAAGCCGTCGCATTGATAATTTCGTGGTTCGAATCCACCCACTAACATATTTTTCTTACAAAACAAAAACCGAATACCCAAAAAGGTACTCGGTTTCTGCTGGTGGAAGAGGGTGGATTCGAACCACCGAAGCTGAATAGCGACAGATTTACAGTCTGTTCCCTTTGGCCGCTCGGGAACTCTTCCATTAATGGAGCTGGTGAACGGACTCGAACCCCTGACCTGCTGATTACAAATCAGCTGCTCTACCAACTGAGCTACACCAGCGTTTCTTAACGCTCTAATAATATAGCATATCAGTCGACCGAAGTCAAGTATTTTTTCAAATTCATTAACTAAAATTTTTTACTGCATATAATAGTTATGAGGTGAACTTATATGTGCGGTATTGCAGGAATATTATCAAATAACATAAATTCGCCGAAAAGGCGGACTGTTCTCGAGGACATAAGCGAAAGTCTGAAAATGAGAGGTCCTGACGCCAAGGGCGAATATATTACAGAGGATATAGCACTTATCCACCGCCGTTTGTCTGTTATCGACCCGGAAAACGGCGCTCAGCCGATGACATTCGGCAAATACACAATCTGCTACAACGGTGAAATCTATAACACCGATGAAATCAGGCAGAAACTCAAAGGCATCGGCTACACCTTTGACACTCACTGTGACACCGAAGTAATTTTAAAGGCGTTTCACAAATGGAAAGAAAAATCCTTTGAAATGCTAAACGGCATTTTCGCCTATGCAATCTGGGATAACGAAGACAAAGAACTGTATCTTTGCCGTGACAGAATCGGCGTTAAACCGCTTTACTACAGTCAGCAAAACGGTATGTTTGCATTTGCAAGCAGAATCAAAAGCCTGCTGCTCATACCCGAAATCAAGCCGCTGGTAGACGAAAACGGACTGAATGAAATCTTTATGCTCGGACCTGCAAAAACAATCGGCAGCGCAGTTTTTAAAGATATAAAAGAACTTCCGCCTGCCTGCCGGCTCAGGCTCAAAGACGGGAAAGCAACCATTCACGAATACTGGTCGCTTGAAGCGAAAGAACACACCGAAAGCCTTGAAGAAACTATCTGCCACACACATTTTCTTGTAAGTGACGCCATAAAACGCCAGCTTGTATGTGATGTGCCGCTTTGCACATTTCTGAGCGGCGGGCTTGATTCATCCATTATCAGCAAAATAGCAAGTGACGAGGCAAAAGCAAACGGCAGAACACTTGATACATTTTCCGTTGACTATATTGACAATGACAAATACTTTAAATCAAGCCTTTTTCAGCCGAATAAAGACAGTGATTTCATAGACCTGATTTCAGGTGCAATCGGCAGTCACCACACTAATATTATGCTTGACAACAAAAGTGTTGCCGATGCTCTGATTGAAAGCACGTATGCACGCTCTCTGCCGGGATTTACAGACGTTGACTCCTCTCTGCTTCTGTTTTGCAGAGAAATCAAAAAAAGCCACACTGTTGCTCTTTCAGGCGAATGTGCAGACGAGATATTCGGTGGTTATCCGTGGTATCACAACAAGGATATTCTGTTTGAAGAAACCTTCCCGTGGAGCAGATCAACCGACGTGCGCCAAAGCATACTTAAAGACGGATTACTGCCGAACGGCGCTGATTATGCACACGAAAAGTATCTGAAAACAGTATCAAAAGCATCTTTCCTTGAAGGCGACAGCCGAGAAGAAAAGCGTATGCGTGAAATGTTTGTGCTGAATATGGATTGGTTTATGCAGACCCTGCTCGTCAGAAAAGATGTTATGAGTATGGAAAGTTCGCTTGAAGTGCGTGTGCCGTTCTGCGATTACAGAATCGTTGAATACGCCTATAATATGCCGTGGAAATTCAAATCACTTGACGGCAGGGAAAAGGGCATTCTGAGAAAAGCATTTGAAACCGAACTGCCTAATGAAATAACATGGCGCAAAAAAAGCCCTTATCCGAAAACGCATAACCCGATTTACTTCAAACGGGTGTGCGAAATGACAAGGGAAGTTTTGAACGACAAAACAAGCCCGCTTTACGATATGCTGAACCTTGCAAAAATCAACGAGATTATGGAAAACCCCGACGCACTTGATGCCCCGTGGTACGGTCAGTTAATGCGCGGTCCTCAGGTGCTCGCCTACATCGTGCAGATTTATTATTGGATTAAAGATAATAATGTAGAATTTATATGATAAAATCATAACCACCCGTCAAACGGGTGGTTATGATTTTTAACGGTGCGTCGAGGACGCCGCACCCTACAATTGTTACAGTAACGTTTTGTAGTGACAATTCATGAATTGCCCGATTTGATTATTTATGATACTTTGAATGATTTGAAATTGAAAATGCACGGTATATTTGCTCGAGGAGAACCATACGGGCAAGCTGGTGCGGAAGGGTTAATTTGCCAAACGAGAGTTTAAGCTTACCGAGTGACTTCACTTCATCCGAAAGCCCGAACGAGCCGCCGATAACAAACGTTATTCCCGAATAATTCATACTGATTTTTTCAATTTCCTTTGAAAAATCGGGCGACGAAAACTGCGTACCCTCAATGCACATAGGAATGACAAAGCTTCCTTTCGAAATTTTAGCGATAATACGCTCGCCTTCCTTTTCTATTATATTATGTATTTCGGCATCGGACGGATTATCGCCTGCCCGCTCCTCTGCAACCTCGACAACATTTACTTTTGAAAAAGCGGACAGCCTTTTGATATACTCGGCACAGCCGTCACGCAGATAACTTTCTTTCAGCTTACCGACACAGACTACCGTAACATTCATCATAAAAAGATTGCTCCCCCATCATTTTCAGGCTTTGACACATACAGCCTGAAATCAACATTTTCTTTTGCCTTTATTTCGGAAAGTGCCGAAAGTACCGCACTGCGTGCCAGTTCCGGCATATTGTTTTCACGGCTCAGATGACTTAAAACAAGCCGTGTTGTACCGCCTTTTACAAGTTCTTTTGCAAATTCACCGCAGGCATAGTTTGACAAATGCCCGTTCGTCGAAAGAATTCTTTTTTTCAGAATATACGGATACGGACCGTTTTCAAGCATTGAAATTTCATGATTTGCCTCAAGGAAAACCAAATCAGCCGAACCGACAAGTGCCTCTTTTGCCTCATCTGTTACATAGCCTGTGTCCGTACAGACAGCGATTTTTCTGCCCTCGGGAAGAGTAAACTTATATCCCACACAGGCAGCGGAATCGTGCGAATTATAAAAGCTTTCAACAATTACTCCGTCAAAATCAAGCACATTTTTAATTTCAAAAGATTTTACAGTGTTATTGCAAACACCCGTAAATCTTAATTCTTCAAGACACTCGGGACAGGCAAACACGGGGATTTTATGACGTGATGCAAACACACGCACACCGCCGACATGGTCTTTATGCTCGTGCGTTACAAAAACCGCTTTAACGCTGTTCGGCTCAACACCGATACTGCGCAGACCCTGCTCACATCTTTTGGCAGAAACTCCTATATCCACAAGAAAGCCGTTTTCGTTATCGCCTATATAAATTGAATTTCCGCTGCTGCCTGAAAACAGCTGACAAACTTTAGCCATATTTTATGTATCCGTTTCCATAAAAATATTTAAAAACGGGAGGGCACAGAAGACCCTCCCCTACAAAATTGCCTATATAAATTTAACCTGCGTTGATTGCCTCAATAGTTTCCTGAACCTGAACACGCTTGATATCAGCGCCGAGAGCAGTAAGTTTTTCAACAACATTTTCATAACCACGGTCAATATACTGAATATTTTCAACCGTAGTTTCACCTTTTGCGATCATCCCGGCAATAAGCATTGCTGCACCGGCACGCAAATCAGTTGCTTTAACCTTAACACCGGTAAGCCTTTCAACACCCTCAATAACGGCAATTTTACCGTCAACCTGAATATTAGCGCCCATTCGCGAAAGCTGACCTACATACTGAAAGCGGTTATCCCACACAGATTCGGAAAGAATTGAAGTGCCCCTTGCAACCGAAAGCAGAACTGCCATCTGCGGCTGCATATCGGTAGGAAAACCGGGATGCGGCATTGTTTTGACATTGCACTTTGTAAGCGGTTTAAAGCGTGTTACACGAACGGCGTCGTCATATTCAATAATCTCTGCGCCTGCCTCTTCAAGTTTTGCACTGATAGATTCAAGGTGTTTCGGTATAACGTTTTTAACAAGCACATCACCCCCGCACGCAGCAGCAGCAACCATATATGTGCCTGCCTCTATCTGGTCGGGAATAATGGAATAAGTGCAGCCGTGCATTTTTTCAACACCGCGGATTTTGATAACGTCAGTACCTGCACCTCTTACATCGGCGCCCATTGAGTTAAGAAAGTTTGCAAGGTCAACGATATGAGGCTCTTTTGCAGCGTTTTCAATAACCGTCAGCCCTCTTGCAAGAACAGCGGCAAGCATAACATTAATTGTTGCCCCGACAGAAACAACATCCATATAAATTGACGAACCGACAAGTTTATCAGCCTTTGCACAAACCATACCGTTTACAACATCAACTGTTGCGCCGAGCATTTCAAAACCTTTGATATGCTGGTCAATGGGGCGAACGCCGAAATTACATCCGCCGGGCATAGCAACCTCGGTCTGCTTAAATCTGCCGAGCATTGCGCCGATAAGGTAATAACTTGCTCTGAAACAGGAGGCAAGTTCATAAGGAACGCTCTGATAACTGATAGACCTTGCGTCAATTTCAATAGTATCTTTATTAATCATTTTGATGCCTGCGCCCATACTGTCAAGTATTTTAATAATAAGCGAAACATCTGATATATTAGGTATATTCTCTATTCTGACTATATCGTCTGAAAGAATTGCGGCAGGTATAATTGCAACGGCAGCATTTTTTGCACCGCTGATATTTACTTCGCCAAACAGTTCTTTACCGCCCTGAATAACAAAATTTTCCAAAATGGTTACCTCGGTTTTTCTGTAGTGAAAAATATATAAAACTAAAATAAGTAAATAATTACATTAAATATAATGAAAAAATATGCAAAATCTTCTCTGCTTATTTCTTATCTCACATATTATAGCAAATGATATAAAAAAAATAAAGCCCTTTTAATAATTCGATACTG
>CABUAS010000019.1 GCA_902489595.1 uncultured Oscillospiraceae bacterium
CCCCGCCATACGGTTATTATAAGAACATATATACACCACTCATAGGGGCGGATAACATCCGCCCGATTTAGAATATAACAATAAACGGCGAACAATAACAATCGGCCGACTTGACGTATTAACAAAAATTCTATATACTACAAAGCGGAGGCAAACAATATATGCCTGAAGATAAAAGAGACTATTACGAAGTGCTCGGCGTTTCAAAGGGCGCTTCGGAAGATGAAATAAAAAAAGCATACAGAAAAACTGCCAAAAAATATCACCCTGATTTACATCCCGATGATAAAGCAGCAGAGGAAAAATTCAAGGAATGCAACGAGGCTTACGAGGTACTTTCAGACCCGCAGAAAAAAGCACGCTACGACCAGTTCGGCTTTGCAGGCGTTGACCCTAATTACGGCGCAGGCGGTGCAGGCGGCTACGGCGGAGGTTTCGGCTTTGACGGCGACATTGACCTCGGCGATATTTTTTCCTCTTTCTTCGGAGGTGGCGGCGGAGGCTTCGGCGGACGAAACCCGAATGCGCCTCAAAGAGGCAGAGACATACAAATCAGCATTACGCTTACACTTGAAGAATCGGCAAAGGGCTGTAAAAAGACTATTGACGTGCCGAGAATCGAAAACTGTAGCGAATGCGGCGGCACTGGCGCAGCAAAGGGCACATCACCCAAAACCTGCTCACAGTGCGGCGGCAGAGGCGTTGTTAACGTTCAGAGCAGAACTGCTTTCGGCGTTATCAACACGCAGAGAACCTGCAGTGCCTGCGGCGGCAAGGGTCAGATTATTGAAACACCTTGCCAGAAATGCGGCGGCAAGGGCAAGGTAAGGCGTAAAAACAAACTTGATGTAAACATTCCTGCAGGTATTGACCACGGTCAGGTTGTTAATATGCGCGGCTACGGCGACAGCGGTATCAACGGCGGACCGAGCGGCGACTTAAAGGTTGTTATCAATATTAAGCCGCATGCTTATTTTGAGCGTGACGGATTTAACATCTGGTACGAAAAACACGTTTCATTTGTTGAGGCAACACTCGGCGCCGAGCTTCAAGTACCGACACTTGACGGAAATGTTAAATATACAATGCCCGCAGGCACACAGCCGGGTGAAGTATTTAAACTGAAAGGCAAAGGAATTGACAGGCTGAACTCTATCGGCAGGGGCGACGAATTTGTTAAAATCGTTGTTGATATTCCTAAATCCCTCAGCAAAGAGCAAAAGGAAATTCTTATGAATTTTGATAAAAGTTATACACCGCCGAAAAACAGCGGCAAAGAGGGCTTTTTTGATAAATTCAAAAAGAAATAAAAGAAAAATAAAGGTGTAAAAATGCAGAAAAACTATACTATCGCAGTTGCCGGCACAGGCTATGTAGGTCTTTCAAACTCAATTCTTCTTGCGCAGAACAACAAGGTTTTTGCAGTTGATATTATTGAGAGCAAAGTTGAACTTATAAACAGCGGCAAATCCCCTATTGCTGACAGGGAAATTGAAGAATATCTTGCTGAAAAAAGGCTTGATTTAACAGCTACCACCGACGCCGAAACGGCTTACGAAAACGCTGATTTCGTTATCATTTCCACCCCGACGGACTATGACACGGAAAAAAATTATTTCAACACAAATTCTGTTGAAAGCGTTATTGAACTTGTTATGAAAGTAAACCCGAGTGCCGTTATGGTAGTAAAATCTACTGTTCCTGTTGGTTTCACAGAAGGAATGAAAGCAAAATACCCAGATGCAAAAATCCTGTTCAGCCCTGAATTTTTAAGAGAAGGCAGAGCACTTTACGACAATCTGTACCCAAGCAGAATTATAGTGGGTATGCCGAAAAACAGCAGCAGTGAGATGGAAAATTATGCACACACTTTTGCTTCCCTTCTTGCCGGCGGTGCGATAAAAGAGGATATTCCCACACTGTTCACCTACTCAACTGAGGCTGAGGCAGTTAAGCTTTTTGCAAACACATATCTTGCACTTCGTGTAAGCTATTTCAACGAACTTGACACTTATGCAGAGGTTCACGGTCTTAATTCAAAGCAGATTATTGAAGGTATCGGTCTTGACCCGAGAATCGGCAGTCACTACAATAACCCTTCATTCGGCTACGGAGGATACTGCCTGCCGAAAGATACCAAGCAGCTGCTTGCAAACTATGCCGACGTGCCCGAAAATCTTATGCAGGCAATCGTAGATACAAACACTACAAGAAAGAAATTCATTGCATCACGTGTGCTTGAAATATCGGGTCACAGCGAAGAAAAGCCTGCCACAATCGGCGTTTACAGGCTTACAATGAAAGCAAATTCAGATAATTTCAGGCAGAGTTCCATTCAGGGCGTTATTCAGAATATCAAAGAGGCAGGCGCAAGAGTTATCATTTTTGAGCCTACACTGAACGATGAGATGTTCTGCGGTAACGAAATTGTCAATAATCTTGATGAATTCAAGGAGCAGTCACAGGTTATTATTGCAAACAGAATGAGCGATGAACTGCTTGACGTTAAAGAAAAAATCTACACCCGTGATATTTACGGCAGAGATTAACTTTGACAAATATATAAATAAGTGTTATGATAAGGTTTAGTCTAATATAAGGCTGAACCTTATTTTTTCGGTGATACAATGGCAAACGCAATAGGACATTTTATAACAATAACACGCCACAGGCATATGGTGATAAAGCACTGCAAAAAAGCAGGCATTTTCTGGCAGGGACTGCGCCACGATTTATCAAAATACTCGCCTGCGGAATTTATACCCGGGGCAAAATATTATCTCGGCACACGCTCGCCGAATGAGGCAGAGCGAAACGACATCGGCTATTCCACCGCATGGCTTCACCACAAAGGCAGAAACCGCCACCACTATGAATACTGGCAGGACTATAACCCCAAAACAAAGAGAATGGAACCCGTTGAAATGCCGATAAAATATTTTAAAGAAATGTTTTGTGACAGAGTAGCGGCGAGCAAAATATATCAGGAAAAAAACTATACAGACGCCCACCCGCTTGAATACTTCACCCGTGCTAAAGACAGAATTTTAATTCACGAAAACACAAAAGCACTGCTTGAAAAGGCGCTGACAATCCTTGCCGAACAGGGCGAGGATAAAGCATTTGAATTTGTAAGAAATTTAAAATAACCGCACAAAAAGCCACTGCAAACGAACTGTTTGCAGTGGCTTTATCAATATTAAAGGTAATTTTATTCAGCTGTTGTTGTCTCGGGAAGTGTTACATCAACACTTCCGTTATGATTTGACGATGCAAGGCAGATCCATGTTTTGCCTACATTGAGGTTAAGCGGCTTGCCTGACGTATCTTTAAACACAAGTTTGCCGTTTTCAACACTCCAGGTGAAATCAGTAATTGTGCCGTATGAGGCAAGTTTGCCCGTGCCGCTTGAATATGTATAATTAAGATAAGTTTCTGTTTTGCCTGAGCCTTTGTAATTTGCCTTGTCTATATAGGTAGACTCGGCAAACATAACAAGTACGTTAGTAAAGCTTACAGGTGCGCCGTAATCATTCGCATTTGTATAAACACTGTTTGCGGCGTCATATGAAAGCGTGTGAGTATTTGTTCTGTCTGAAATCTTTACTTTAATTTCATCACAAGGAGTGGCTGAAACAACCTGTGCCTTTTCATTGAAATTAAGTGCAGAAAAGCTGTTTGTATCAACCTCTGTTCTGTACCCCTTGCTTTCAACAGCCTCCATAAGTTTATCACCGAGAACGACTGCATTATGAGGTGACACCTTATCCTTAGTGCGCTTAAAGCAGGATGATACCTTCATTCCGTCAATATCATCAACACCTTCATTTTCAATCGTTTCATAGCCGCCTACATAATCGCCCTTGCTGTGACTGCCGCCGTAATGAACAAAAATCGAATCAAAGAATTTTGAAAACTGAACATAACTCGGTCTTGCACTTCTGTTAGGGCCTATCATATCAGGCAGATTATTGTAATCAGAGAAAAACCATAACATACGGGTTTCGCCGCCTTCAACTTCACCCTCAACGATAATATCGGGTTTATCCATATTATACTGCGGTCTTGCCGCCTTTGAATTTTCGACTACAACGGAAATCGGGCGCTGTTTTAATGCAGCCTCACTGTAACCGGGCTCGCCGGTGAGCGGATTTCTGATAATCACAGGTGCAACAGTAGTTGAAACTGTAGTCTGCGGTGCAGTAGTTTCAGGCTCTTTATCTTTTTTAATAAAGCCGAAATACACGCCTACGGCGATTGCAACAACAAGTACAACGGCTATAACTGCAATTATAATTTTCTTTTTATTCTGATTATCCATATCGGTATTATCCTCTTCACTGTATTCTTCTGCATTCATATCCGAAAGATAAACATTTTCACTGACGGGCGAAACGGGAGCAAACGCAGTTTCCTCATCAATATCAAATTCACCGTCATCTTCTTCATTTCTATCGTTTTCAGGCGGTTCTTCATTTTCACCCTCAAGTTTATATTCCTCATCATCAATCGGTTTCTGAGGTTCTTTCGGTTCATCATTTATACTGAAATCGGGATTATCGCCGCTTTTGCCGACTTTGAATTCCTTTAAAATTTCTTCAAGTTCTTCATCATTGTTCATAAATTCATCCTCCTGCAAACATTTTAACATATTATTATTATAATTGCACTATATTTTTTAATTTTATACCAATTTATTGATTTAATGTGCAATATATTGTAAAATATATAAATAATGAAGCAGTAATAATCCTAAGGATGTGAAAATATGGCAACCACGATTCCCGTTATTATAACAAATACAAATATTCTTGTATATGACAGGTCAAATGACGAATTCAAGGCATTCACTCTGCCGGGCATTTACACCCAGCCGAATATTCCGTTTTACCATTCATATGCCAAAAAAATTGCAGAGAGCCAGCACTATGTTAAAGAATTTATAAAATCAATTCATTCGGGCAGGCTTTCAAAAAATGTGCTTGCAATCGTTGTGCCTGACGATACAAGTGCACTTGAGCAGATTTTTATAAACGAATTTTTTCTTCATTCGGGCGCGTGCAAAGCCGTTGCACAGATTACAATGGGACAGACACTTTCAAAAGATATTGAAGCATACATTTCAATATCAAAATCAAGCCGAAATGTTGTTATGCAGTATGTAAGAAACAACGAAATACACGCCTGCCGATATTATGACACAAATGAATATGACATTGAGCAGATAAAAGAAGACGCCAAAAGACTGCACATTGACATCGAATATGAAAAAACGCCGATTTTTATTAATAATTTCAATTTAAATATGGACGATTTTTTTGAAATGGGCGAAATCATAACACCAAAGCAGTTTATGGATAAAATAGCAGACATTGACGTTGAAAAAATATAGACAATGAATAATAAACAGTATAAAAAAATCACCTTTGCCAACAATAATGGCGAGGTGATTTTTTATGAAGAAAAACAGGAAAAAACAGCAGAACATCAACGGTAAAAAAGTGATTGACTTAACATCTTATATCAGCAAAGATATGGTGCAAAGCGACACAAACGGCAGTTACACGGGTATGACGGCAGATACGTTTTATAATAATGAATATGAAACGCCCGTTCAGGATGCAGATGATTTATAAATAGACTGTCGATAAATGGTCATAACCACGCCGAAATAAATTATGTTATGGTAATATAGTTATCGTAAGGTGTGGCGTCCTCGACACACCGTCTTACAGTAACGTATATAAAAAATTGCAGGAATGTCGAATTCCTGCAATTTTTGGCGTTTTTTGCCTTTTGTGGTGAAGTCCCCGGGACCCATAACACAAATAATCGGGTTGCCTGCCTCTAAATTCTTAAACACGCGATTTTTATCAAGCGGTATTTCCGTAACATCCATACCAAGCTTTTCACCGCCCTCACTTATCAGCGCCCACTCTGAACCGCCCTTTTTAAGGCAATAGCCGTTATCAATCGCAAATTCTATTACATAATCGGGTGAGTATTTTATATCCTGCCGAACGTAAACAGCCGCCATTGAGAGGCAAACGGGTCCGCATGCCGTTAGAGCTGCCACATCACTGCCGTACTCCATATAACCCCAGCGCTTGTCCCACTGCATAAAAAGCGGAACCTCTTTGCAGTTTTTATAAACTTAGGGTTTCTTGACGGTTCATTAAGCTTTTCCCTTATTCTGCGAATATGAACCATAACCGTGTTGCTGCAGTCAAGATATTTCTCGCCCCATACCTGCTCAAAAATATCCTCGGCGGAAACAACCCTGTCTGCATTTTCACAAAGCAGCCAAGGATATTAAACTCAATAGGAGTCAAAGCAATTTCCTTTTCATCATCAAGAACAAGTATATTCATAGAATCACCTGAAAAAATTACTTCTGAAGTGACTTCAAAAGTGCAATTTCTTTTGCATAGCCGTCAAGCTCATTCGGCGTTTCAAGGAACATCGGCAAATCTTTGAGATATTTGTTATTTACAATTTTTTCAAAGGTAGCCTCGCCGAGAAAACCTTCGCCGATTTTCTCGTGCCTGTCCTTATGCGCGCCGAGCGGATTTTTGCTGTCGTTCAGATGAAGTGCTTTAAGCCTGTCTATGCCGATAATTTTATCAAACTGCTCCAAAACACCGTCAAGATCATTAACAATATCATAACCGCCGTCGCTTACATGGCAGGTATCAAGACAAACACCGAGTTTATCCGAAAACTCTGTACCATCAATAATTGCTTTTAATTCCTCAAAGGTTTTGCCCATTTCAGAGCCCTTGCCTGCCATTGTTTCAAGCAGAACGGTAGTTGTCATCTCAGGAAAAAGAACAGTGTTGAGCGCTTTGCAGATGAGTTCAATTCCCTTTTCCTCGCCCTGACCTACGTGTGAGCCCGGGTGAAAATTATAAAGCATACCGGGTGTATATTCCATTCGCTTTAAATCGTCGGCAAAGGTATCGACTGCAAACTGAATCGTTTCGGGCTTTGCCGAACAGCAGTTAAGCGTATAAGGTGCGTGAGCAAGAATTTTGCCGAAATTATTTTCCCTGCTTAACTGAAGAAAAGTTTCAATATCCATTTCATCAATATCCTTAGCCTTGCCGCCCCTTGGATTTCTTGTAAAAAACTGAAAGGTATTTGCCCCGATTGACATTGCCTCTTTCAGCATATGCGTATAACCCTTTGAGGCACTTAAATGAGCACCGATAACCATAATTAAATCTTCCCTTTCAAAATATCTTCATCAGCCCTGCCGCTCATAATATAATTCAGTAAATCTGCAACACAGCCTTTGTTACAGTGGCATGCCTCAAACTTACTGATTTTATGTATTGCCTTGGGCGCCTGACCCGCACAGGCAGGCAGACCGACCGTTTTAAGCATATCCCAGTCATTATAATAATCACCGATTGCGGCAACGTGGCTTTTTTCAATATCAAGCGTTTTGGCAAGCTGCATAATACCGACGCCCTTGTGAGTATCTTTTGCAAGCATTTCCATACTCCACAGCGATGACGCCATAAAATTAACCTTATCGTTGATATCCGACCTGTCTATCATTCGGCGCAGAGACTCAATAGTTGCAGGAACGCCCCAGAAAATAACTTTCATCCAGCCGTCGGTCGGCACATCATCAATACTTGTAACCTCGTGATGATCTTTATCAAAATACATGGTTGCCTTGCCGAGCAGTCCGCTTTTCACTATATAAACATAATCGTCAAAATAAATACCAATATCAAGGCTTTTAAAAACCTTACTGTATTCGGCAATAACGGAGCGCACAAAATCCTGACCCTCTTTGCCGATTGTTGAGCGCCAGAGCATTTTATTCTGCGAAAAGTCATAAATTCCTGCACCGTTAAGCACAATCGCAGGCTGATTCGGAGTTATTCTGTCGTAATTTCGTTTAAGACTTGAGGTAAGTCTGCCCGAGGCGAGTGTAAAATTACCGCCAAGGTCGGTAAACTTTTTAATAGCATCATAATTAACTTTAGGCAGCTTTCTGAATTTATTATTCAGCGTGCCGTCAATATCCGAAACAACAAGCCAGTTTTCAAATGTATTTGGCATCAGGAGTTCCTCCTTTTCATTGATACAGTCTTTCAAGTTTATCTAAAAACGATGTAAAATAATCGGGAAGGTCACTTTCAAATTCAAGCCACAAGCCTGTTTTCGGGTGAATAAAGCCGATATGCTTTGCGTGCAGGCACTGACCGTTCAAGCCTTTCTGTACCTTTTTCGGTCCGTAAACCTCATCACCTGCAACAGGGTGACCCATATGTGCCATATGTACTCTTATCTGGTGCGTTCTGCCCGTTTCAAGCCTGCATCTGATGTGCGTAAACTGACCGTATCTTTTTATAACCTTATAATGCGTAACGGCGTCTTTTGAATTCTTATAAACTACCGCCATTTTCTTTCTGTCTTTAGGATTTCTGCCGATCGGCAAATGAATTGTACCCTCGTCATCCTTAATATTTCCGTGCACCACGCATTCATACTCACGGGAAAAGGAATGCTCCTTAATCTGACGGGCAAGTCCTGCGTGTGCAGTATCATTTTTGGCAACAATCAGCAGACCCGAGGTATCCTTATCAATTCTGTGAACAATTCCGGGGCGCAGAACGCCGTTAATACCGCTGAGAGAATCTTTGCAGTGATAAAGCAGCGCATTTACAAGTGTACCCGAATAATTGCCTGGAGCGGGGTGAACCACCATGCCTTTCGGCTTATTCACCACAAGCAGGTCATTATCCTCATAAACAATATCGAGCGGGATATTCTCAGCCTCAACATCAAGTGGCTTTGCCTGCGGAACGATAAGAACAATTTTATCATTTTCTTTGCATTTATAATTTTTTGAAACAACAGAGCCGTTTACGGTAACGCCCTGTTCTTCAATAATCTTTGCAGCTGCCGAACGGCTTAGATTTTCACTTTTTTCGCTGATAAATTTATCAATCCTGTCGCCTGCATTCTCGGCAAGTGCAGTAAAAATAACGGCGTCACTCATCTTTTTTCTCCTTTTTGAAGAAATCCGAGAAAAGATAAGCAAAAAGCGAAACTGCGCCAAGCGTTACGGCACAATCGGCAATATTAAAAACTGCAAAATTCACAAAAACAGGCTCTATAAAATCAACAACGTAACCGTAAATCGCACGGTCAATAAGATTGCCTATGCCGCCCGAAACAACAACGCCTATGCTCCAGTAAAGCCAGAGAGATTTGCATTTATTGCTGAAAAGATACCACAGCGCACCTATGCACACAGCAAGAGTGAGCACAACAAAGACCCATCGTGCACCGCTGAAAAGCGAAAACGCCATACCCTCATTGAGCGCATAGCGAAACTGAACAATACCTCTTATAAAAGGCACTGTGCTTCCGTCGGAAAGATATTCTGTTGCAAGAAATTTAGTTAACTGGTCAAAGGCGACGATTAAAGCAATCATTACCGAGCACCATATGTGCTTTTTTTTATGCAAAGTATCCCTCCGTTCGGTGTATTTTAATTTACGGGAGGGCACGGAGACCCTCCCCTACAAGATTTATTTATACGGGCGGATGATATCCGCCCCTACGATAGCGTTATTGCAAATCCGTAGGGGCAATTCACGAATTGCCCGTGTAGGGTGCGATGACCACATCGCACCGCATATCAAATCCTACCACCGCAAGCGGTCCTCCTCCCTTTCACAAGGGAGGCTATCTTAGTATTTACTCACCCATCTGTGCAAGAACATCGGCGCAGTGCTTGCAAAGAGTCGGGTGATTAGCGTCGGAACCGACTGTTGTGGAGAATTTCCAGCAGCGTTCGCATTTTTCACCGTCAGCAGCCGAAACAGAAACAGTAAGCCCCTCAACATCACCTGCAAAAGCCTGCTTTTCTGCAGTAACATCAACAGCAGAGGTAATAAAGATTTCAGGAAGTTCAGCCTTAACTGATTTGAGGAATTCAAGCAGCTCACCCTCTGCTCCGAGAGTAACCTTAGCCTCAAGTGACTTACCGATTTTCTTTTCATTTCTTGCAAGTTCAAGTGCCTTCTGAACATCAACACGAATCTGATGAACCTTTTCCCACTTATTCATAAATGCTTCATCTGTTTCAATGAAATCAGCATTCGGAATTTCATTAAAGAGCGGTGACTCGGCATTTCTTGACTTATCGTGCGGCATAAACTTCCAGATTTCATCTGCAGTAAATGCAAGAATAGGAGTTAAAAGAAGTGTAAGCGCATCAAGAATTTTATAAAGAACGGTCTGTGCGGCACGTCTTGTAGCAGAAGTCGGTACAGATGTATAAAGTCTGTCTTTAAGAACATCAAAATAAAAATTACTCATATCAACAACACAGAAATTATGAATTGCGTGTGATGCAGTATGATATTCATAAACCTCAAAGCCGCCGCGTGCAGTTGTGATAAGTTCATCAAGTTTCATCAATGCATACTTATCAAGCTCTTCAAGCTTATCATTTTCTACCATATCGGTATCGGGATTGAAATCATAAAGATTGCCGAGACAGAAACGTGCAGTATTTCTGATTTTTCTGTAGTTATCAGAAAGCTGTTTCAGAATTTCGGGGCTGATACGGATATCTGCGTGATAATCGGCTGATGCAACCCACAGACGAAGAATATCTGCACCGTATTTATCAATAATATCATTCGGGTCAATTCCGTTGCCGAGTGATTTGGACATCTTTTTGCCCTCGCCGTCAACAGTCCAGCCGTGGGTGATAATCTCCTTAAACGGAGCCTCGTCGCCGCCTGCAACAGCAGTAAGAAGTGATGACTGGAACCAGCCTCTGTACTGGTCAGCACCCTCAAGATAAACATCGGCAGGGTATTTAAGATAGCCTCTCTTTTTGCTTACTGCGGTATGAGTTGAGCCGGAGTCAAACCAAACGTCCATAATATCGGTTTCTTTTTCAAAGCCGTTTGAAGAACCGCAGTGAGGGCATTTATAACCATTGGGAAGGAAATATTCAGCCTCGTGAGCGTACCATGCATCTGAACCCTCTTCGCCGAAAATCTTTGAAACGTTCATCATAACATCGTTGTCGATGATTTCCCTGCCGCAGTCCTTGCAGTACATAACAGGAATCGGAACGCCCCATTTTCTCTGACGTGAAATACACCAGTCTGCACGTTCTCTTATCATTGACTGAAGTCTGTCTTTGCCCCATTCAGGGAACCACTTAACATTTTCGGAAGCCTTTATTGCGTCATCCTTGAAATCATCAACAGAGCAGAACCACTGTGAGGTTGCACGGAAAATAACAGGCTTATGGCATCTCCAGCAATGCGGATACTGGTGAATAATTTTCTGAAGTGCGAAAAGATTGCCTGTTTTTTCAAGATGCTCGGCAATCGGCTTGTTGGCTTCCTCGGTTGAAAGGCCTGCGAACTGACCTGCCTCCTCGGTTAAATGACCTGTTGCATCAACAGGAACGATAATCGGAATTTCAGGATAATTTTTGCAGACAACAAAGTCCTCAACACCGTGGCCGGGAGCTGTATGAACGCAGCCTGTACCGCTTTCAAGCGTTACGTGGTCACCGACAATAACAAGTGAAGTTCTGTCAATAAACGGGTGCTGACATTTCATATATTCAAGTTCAGAGCCTTTGATGATACCGAGTGTTTCGTAATCTGTTACGCCCTTTGCCTCCATAGCGGAAGCGGCAAGGTCGGTTGCAAGAACATAATATTCATCACCGCTTTTAACAAGTGAATACTCGAAACTCGGACCTACACAAATTGCAACGTTTGCAGGAAGAGTCCATGTAGTTGTAGTCCAGATAACGAAATAGGTCTTAGACAAATCTGCACCCATTGCAGTCAATTTGCCGAGATCGTCAGTAACATTGAATTTAACATAAATAGAATGGCACGGATCTTCGGCATACTCAATTTCAGCCTCTGCAAGTGCGGTATTGCAGTCTGCGCACCAATAAACAGGCTTTAAGCCCTTGTAGATATATCCTTTGGAAGCCATCTGAGCAAAAACTTTAATCTGCTCTTCTTCAAAATCCTTTGTAAGCGTAATATAAGGATTATCCCATTCGCCTATAACGCCAAGTCTTTTGAAGCCCTCACGCTGCAAATCCACAAAACCGAGAGCAGTGTCACGGCAGATTTTACGCAGTTCAAGGTCTGAAATATTGCTGTCGGCAGTGATATGAGCCGTTTTTCTTGCTTTAAGTTCTGTCGGCAGACCGTGGGTATCCCAGCCGGGAACATAAGGCGATTTAAAGCCTGTCATATTTTTGTATCTTACAATAAAATCCTTAAGTGTTTTATTAAGCGCATGACCAATATGGATTGCACCGTTTGCATAAGGAGGGCCGTCGTGAAGCACAAACAGCGGCTTCCCCTCATTAATTTCCATTAATTTTTCATACTGCTTGTTTTCGTACCATGATTTAAGAAATTCAGGCTCTCTCTGCGGCAGTCCTGCCCTCATAGGAAAGTCTGTTTTCATCATATTTAAAGTATCTTTATAGTCCATTTCTATCCTACCTTTTGTTTGTTAGATTTTACGGGAGGGCACGGAGACCCTCCCCTACAAAGTTTTGATTATACGGGGAATAACCTCGTACCGTAATCAATATAACCAATAATCAGCAATTCACAAATTGCCCGTTTAAAAATATATATTTATTAAATTATTTTTTCTTTTTACGGAAGAAACCGCGGAATTTTAAATCATCGTCATCATCGTCTTCATCTTCGGGAGGAATAAGGCTGATTTTTTCTTTCGTTCTGCCCTCGTGCTTAACATTGAAGAAAGACTCAAACGGCTGTTCTTCTACTTCTTCAAGTTCTGCATTTTCACTGATTTCAGTAATTTTTGCATCGGGTGTAATCGGCGTGATTTCATCTTTCGTAAAAGCGTCAAGCGCTGTTTTTACATCACTTTCAGACGGTTCTTCGTCGATTTCTTCAACTTCTTCAATTTCCTCTACCTCGTCGGGAATATTGATTTCCTGCACCTCGCCGGCTGTTTCAAGAACATCTGCACCTGAAGAAATATCCTCAAATTCGGTAATCGGTTCTTCTTCAATTTCAAACTGCGCGTCGTCTTCTTCCTGCTCGTCAGCGGTTTTGGATTCTTCATCCTCAACTTCAGGCTCGCTTACGGTGATTTCTTCATTCATTTCATTTACTGTTGCGTAAATATTTTCGAGTTCGCCCTCAACACTTTTCAGTTTTTCTTCGGCAATTTCAACATCAGCGTCAACAGGGGCGTTCATCATCTCCTGCAATTTATCAAGCTGTGCCTGGTAAAGCGCAACAAGGCTGTTTTTAAATGCAACAGACTCCTCTTTAAGCTTTGACACAAGATTCTCGTGATATTCCTTTTCCTGCCTTGCCTTGTCAACAAGCTCTTCTGAAATATTTTTTGCCTGTGAAAGCAAATCACCTGCAACCGCCTTGGCATTATTAACTACCTCGTCTGCCTTTTTCTGTGCATCTTCAACAAGAGCGTCTGCCTCTGCCTTTTTTTCTTTGGTAAGTTCGGAAACATAATCTCTTGCCTCTGAAACAAGGCTTTCTGCCTTTTCTTTTGCATCAAGAACGGTCTGCTGAGCTTTGTTGGCACTTTCTGCAAGAACAGCCTCTGCCTTTTCTTTTGTGCCCTTTGTCAGCTGATCTGCCGCTTTCTGCGCAGTAATCAGAGTTGATTTGATTGAATCTTCTTCTTCCCTGTATTCTTCAATCTTTGAAGCAAGGATTTCCATTTTTCTGTAAAGTTCCTTGTTTTCTGCATAAATTGCAGAATAAGACTCTGCAATTTCATCAAGAAAAGCGTTTGTTTCATCAACATTATAGCCGTGTGATGCCGTTGAAAGGATTTTATCCTTAATATCATTTGGTGTAATCATATTCTTCTCCTCTTTAACTAATGTTTAACTTAAAATTACATAAACATTCCGTTATTTTCAAGTTCATCAATCAAATCACCCATAACATCAACATTATACGGAGTGATTATATAAGTGCTGTTGGCAACTCTTTTTATCTGGCCGTTGTTTGCATAGGCAACGCCGCTTAAAAAGTCAAGCAGGCGCCTTGCAACATCACGGTTTGTTGATTCAAGATTAAGCACAACCGTTCTTTTTTCATTAAGGTTATCACCGATTGCGGCAGCCTCTTCAAACTTTTCAGGCTTAACGAGAACCACCTGAAGCTGAGCGGTTGTGTGAATATTTACAACCTTATCGGATTCGGCACGTGAGCGATGAAAACGCTCCTGCTTTTCCTCTCTCGGCACTTTTATACTTTTTGCCTGCCTTTCACGCCTCGGCGGCGACGGCATACTGTAAGACGGTGAAGTATCCTTATCGTCATAAAAATCATCAAAATCGTCATCGTCGTTTTCACGAACGATTTCCGTAAACTTATCAAAAAGACCCATTATCATATCCTCCTAAAAATATTTTCTTGCACCGAATATAGCAGAACCTACTCTGACTATATTTGAACCTTCGGCTACTGCGGCTTTGTAATCGCCGCTCATTCCCATAGAAAGTATTTTCATATCAATACCCTCTATATTTTTGCTTTTTATATCAATGAAAGCAGTGTGCATTTTTTCAAAATAGCGCCTTGCTTCACTTTCATTATCACATATCGGCGGAATAGTCATAAGACCTTTAACCTTAATTGAGCCCATTTCAGAAATCTCTGCCAGAACCTCATCAATTTCTTCAATATAAATTCCGCTTTTGCTCTCCTCTTTGCCGATATTAACCTCAACAAGGCAGTTTGTTACTATGCCGAGATTTGCAGACACTTTAGAGATTTCCTTTGCAAGCTTGACTGACGATACGGACTCTATCATATCAACCTGCCCTGCAATCTGCTTAACTTTATTAGTTTGCAGATGACCTATCAGATGTTTCTCAACACCGTCAAGTTTTAAATCGTCACGCTTGCCGAGATATTCCTGAACTCTATTTTCACCGATTAAATCAGCACCGAGTTCAAGCACCCTGTTGATATAAGGCGCCTCAACCGTTTTGGTAACGCACATCAGGCGGACATCATTTTCATCTCTGCCTGACTTAACAGCCGTTTCACGAACATCATTCAGTATTCTTTTGTAATTTTCCTCAACCGATTTAAGCCTTTCTTCATCAAGCATAAACCTTTCCATCGTGAAGCTCCTTTCCCTGAATTATAATCTGGTCATACAGTTTTATGCCGTTTTCAGTACCTTTATTTTTTGATTCTTCATCATAATTTTTATTGTCATAGGTAAGCACTGCAAAATTTTCGCCCGTATAAAGCACCTCGGCAGGACGCCATTTTACAACAGAAGAAACAAGCACATAAACGCCCTTCTGATTATCCTCAATATGAACAGCGTCAAGCGGCACTTTAATGCCTTCATACTCTGCAGTTCTTATCTGTATATCCTCAAGTCTTAAAGACGTTATATCGCTGTTAACTTCATTGCATTTAAGCACAAGCACCGTTTTTTCCTGCCCGAGCGGAGTATCGCCTGCGCCCTTAACAATCTCGCATTTATAAACATCGCTTGAATTTTTAAGCGTAACTTCCATCGTTCTGCCGTTTTTCAGCCCTGCAAGTTCAGATGTGTCAACAACGGCACAGAAATACCAGTCAAAACTCTTTATAATCTTGCCGATTGCCTGTGACGGCTCGGCTTTTTCGGCCGAAGTTATGTAAGAATTCAGCGTATCAATATCAAGTTCGTCAACTTTACTGTAATCAAACGAACTTTCAAGAGAGTCTGTATAAGTTGAAAAGATACCCGAATTTTCTGCCGTCAGATACCCGGTCGGGTTTGCACTGTCAATATCAAGAGCGCTGATTTCACCGCCGAGCGCCGATGTTACAGAGGAAAAATCTATACTTTCGCCGACGAGCAGCTGACGCCTTGTAAACTTATCATTAAGGCTTTCTTCATAAGTTGAAGTTCTGCCGATATTTTCATTTGAAACAGTACGTATGTAATCGTTAATATCACTTAAAATTGCCTTATCGAGCGACTCGACATCGGTTACCTGCCCGACTGCCTGACTTTCCATATCTGAATAATACTGTAATTTTTCGGTAAGTTCAAGATATTTTGAATACCGCTGTGCATTTTCGCTGCTTGAAAACTGCATCGCAATCTGACCGCCCTGCTGAACCTTTTCGCCATCTTTCAAAACGGGAACGGTAACCGAACTGCCGTCTGACGGCACAGCCTGTTCATCACGAACAACAAGTGCTTTAGCGTCTATCGTATCATAAACGGTTGAAACAACAGCCGTCTGCATTTTAAACTGAACGTTAAGCACCGTATAACACTGTGCAAGCACATAAACACAAATGAGCAGAATTACGAGAAAAGCAACAATATTCTGTTTTGAAATCAAAGAAATCTTTTTTCTTTTTCGTTTTTCACTTTCCATAAATAAATTCCCTGCATTTATTCACTGCCGTATTTACGGGATTTTCATCACCGTCCATATAAAGAATTTCGGCATTTTCTCTTCTTTTAAACCACGTTATCTGCCTTTTGGCGTAATGACGTGTTTCTTTTTTTAAGTTATCAACTGCCGTATCAAGCGTAATTTCACCGTCAAGATAAGGCTTTAATTCTTTATGACCTATGGCCTGAGCGCTTGTTTTACTGTCTGACTCTGCAAGCACCTTTTGTGCCTCATTAATCAAACCGTTTGCAATCATCAAATCAACACGGCGGTTAATACGGTCATAAAGCAAATCTCTGTTTTTATAAGCAAGCACAAAATAAAGCGTTTCAAACGGGCTTTCTTCCTTTTTGGAATCCTCATTCTGCGCCGTTTTGGTTTTGCCTGCCGTGTAATAAATCTCTATCGCCCTTGCAACACGGGATTTATTATTTTTATGTATTTTAAGCGCCGCCTCTTTGTCAATTTTTAAAAGCATATCATAAAGTTCATCGGCACTTTTCTGCATTAATTTATTTCGCAGTTCAAAATCAGTTTCAGCCTCGGTAAATTTTATATTATCAACAAGGCTGTCAATAAAAAGCCCCGTTCCGCCGACTATTACAGGCGTTTTGCCTCTTGATGAAATATCGGCAATTTTTTCTTTTGCAAGACGGCAGAAATCGGAAACGGAATAATTTTCCTGCCGTGAAAGAAATTCAACAAGGTGATGAGGTGCTGCCGCCCTTTCACTGTCATTCGGTGCGGCAGTTGCAATGCTCATACCTTTATAAACCTGCATTGAATCGGCAGATATTATTTCGCCGTTCACCGCTTTTGCAATTTCAATGCCGAAAGCCGTTTTGCCGCTTGCGGTAGGTCCTGCCGCAACAATGATTTTCGTTTTATTATCTGACATCACTGTATTCTTCCAAACTGCTTTTCAATTTCATATTTAGATATTTTTATCATAACTGGTCTACCGTGAGGGCAATAGCGGATATTCGGCATAGAAAGAAGTTTTTCAACAAACAATTCTCTTTCTTCAGGCGATGTATAATCGCCGCCCTTAACAGCACTGCGGCACGACGCCGAATGGAGTATCCAATCCATTTTATCAGGCTCTAAATCGGTTTTATGCTCAAGAAGTTTGCCTGCTGTTTCGACAATCAAATCTTTAACATCTGTACCCTCAAGCAGTGACGGTATTTCACGCACAATCACAGTCATATTGCCGAAATCCTCGGCAATAATGCCGCATTTTGCTATCAGGGGCAGATTTTCGATAACTTCCGAATATTCTTCTGATGAAAGTTTAACGGCCACCGGCGACAAAAGCATCTGAGTGCTGATATTGTCTGTTGCTTGCGCTTTAAGCCTTTCAAAATTCATACGCTCGTGTGCAGCGTGCTTGTCAATATAATAAAGATTATTTTCTATCTGAACAATTATGTAAGTGTTGAACGCCTCTCCGACTACAGTAAATTCAGGAGCAATCTCATCCTCAGCCTTAATTTCAATAACATCACTGTTGTCCTTATCAGGCGTATTATCGGCAATACCGAAAAGCCTTTCACCCGCTGATTTACTGTCATCTATTAAAATTACATCTTCTGAATTATCCCGTTTCTCTCCGCTGCCTGAAAAATCAATCTTAACCGAAACTGAATAATCGGTCGTAACTGCATTATCAAGTTTGTCAAGCGTATTGCCTGCCGAAATCACATAATCCTCGGCGTTGCCGTAACTGTCCTTTCTCTTATGCTCAATCGGCTTTTGAGGAGCGGCAACCTGCCAGAAATCATTAAGCGGTTTTGATGAAAATTTCATCTGCTTAGGCGGTTCTTCTTTTTTCAGAAAATCAACCCTAACACTGTGCTTTTCAAGGTTTTTATACGGCCTGCCGTCATACGATGTGCCGAATTCAGCCTCTTTTACACTGTCGCCTGTTTCAATGGCAGTTTTAACGCCGTAATAAATCAGATTGAAAACAGGCTTTTCATTTACAAAACGAACCTCAATTTTTGCCGGATGAACATTTACATCAACAAGTTTTGCGTCAATTTCAATATTAAGAACGCAGGCAGGGTATCTGCCCACCATAATGTTATTTTTATAAGCCTGCTCAAGCGCCGCCATTGCAGTAGTGCTTTTTACAAGCCTGCTGTTTATAAAGAAAAACTGCATTGCACGGCTTTTTCTTGACTGATGAGGACGGCTGACAAAGCCTGTTACCCTCATTCCCTCAAAAGTATAATCAACAGCCACAAGAGCGTCTGAAAATTCTTTGCCGTAAACAGAATAAACTGTACCTTTTAAATCACCGTTTCCCGAAGTTACAAGCACCTGCCTGCCCTCACGGATAAATCTAAAAGAAATTTCAGGGTGTGATACCGCCATTCTTTCAACAATGCCCTGCACGGAATTGCCCTCGGTAACGTCTTTTTTCAGAAATTTCATTCTTGCAGGCACATTAAAAAATATATCTCTTACAACAATCGTTGTGCCCTCTGGGCAGCCTGCATCTGAAAAATCAATTTCATCGCCGCCGTGAATTTCGTATCTTGTGCCGAGTTCATCACCCGCCGCACGGGTAAGCAGTTCAACTTTTGCAACTGCACCGATTGACGCCATTGCCTCGCCCCGGAAACCGAGCGTTAAAATGGAATTCAAATCCTCGGCGTTCAGAATTTTTGAAGTAGCGTGCGGTATAAACACCTTTTTAACATCTTCTTTTGAAATTCCGCAGCCATCGTCTGTTATGCGGATATAAGTTGTGCCGCCGTTCTTAATCTCAACTGTTATATGCTTTGCGCCTGCGTCTATTGAATTTTCAATCATTTCCTTAACAATGCTCAGCGGCCGTTCAACAACTTCGCCTG
Organism: uncultured Oscillospiraceae bacterium; assembly: GCA_902489595.1. Classification (GTDB taxonomy): domain Bacteria; phylum Bacillota; class Clostridia; order Oscillospirales; family Acutalibacteraceae; genus Eubacterium_R. The sequence goes on from CABUAS010000019.1 coordinate 19,321, forward strand.
CCGCAATAAGGCTGTAAACCTCTTTCGGCAAAATATTAATTTTCGGCATTCATATCACCACCTTTGTTATATCCTTCTCCTCAAAGGGCAGCCTTTAAAGCTCTTCTGATTTTTTCTTTAAATCGTAAAGAATCTGCATCGCCTCAATAGGCGTTAAAGTATTTACATCTGTTGTTTTAAGAATTTCAATGATTTCGTTTTTGCCGTTTGCCGAGAAATTATACTGAATATCGTCTTCCTCTTCAATAACGGCATTTTCTGCTTTGAATTCTATATCGATTTTATTTGACTCAAGTTCTTTCAAAATAACTTTAGCACGCTTTACAACCGTATCCGGCACGCCTGCAAGTTTTGCAACTTCAATACCGAAGCTTTCATCTGCGCCGCCTTTAACAATTCTGCGCAGAAAAGTAATATCATCGCCTCTTTTTTTAACTGCGATTGAGTAATTCTTTACGCCGTCAAGCAGACCCTCCATAGCCGTAAGTTCATGATAGTGCGTTGCAAAAAGTGTTTTTGCACCGAGCGTTTTCTTTTTGCAGGTGTATTCAAGCACCGCACGGGCAATGCTCATACCGTCAAAAGTTGAAGTACCCCTGCCGATTTCATCAAGAATGATAAGGCTGTTTTCGGTAGCATTTTTAAGAATTGTTGAAACCTCGTTCATCTCAACCATAAAGGTTGACTGACCCGTGGCAAGATCATCTGATGCGCCTACACGTGTAAAAATCGCATCGGTTATGCCGATATTGGCAGAGCGTGCAGGAACGAATGAACCGATCTGTGCCATTAACACAATCAGCGCAATCTGGCGCATATATGTTGATTTACCTGCCATATTCGGACCTGTGATAATAGAGCACCTGTTTTTATCTTTATCAAGAAGTGTATCATTCGGCACAAACGGAGCACCGTCAAGAAGTGCCTCAACAACAGGGTGTCTGCCGTCTTTTATATCAATAACACCGTCAGTGTTAATCTGCGGGCAGATGTAATTGTTTGTTACGGCAACCTCTGCAAGGCTGAGCAGAACATCAAGCACCGCAAGTGCCTTTGCCGTTTTCTGAAGTCTTGAAACCTCATTTGAAACTTTGTTTCTTACATCACACAGAACTTCGTATTCAAGCGCAATTTCCCTGTCTTTAGCACCGAGAACCTTACCCTCAAGTTCTTTAAGTTCCTGCGTAATATATCGCTCACAGTTTGCAAGCGTCTGCTTTCTTATGTATGTTTCGGGCACTAAATCCTTATATGAATTTGTTACCTCAATATAATAGCCGAAAACTCTGTTGTAGCCGACTTTAAGTTTCGGAATTCCGGTAACCTCTCTCTGCTCGGTCTCAATAGAAGTAAGCACGCCTGCGCCGTCCTCCATTATTGACTTGAATTCGTCAATATCAGCATTAAAGCCTTTTTTAATCATACCGCCTTCACGAACCGAAAACGGCGGTTCATCAACGATTGCACTGTCTATCAGAGCTTTGACGTCGGCAAGCAGGTCAACACTGTTCTCAATATCTTTAAGCAGTGAAGCCGAGGAATCGGCAAGTTTTTCTTTAATTTCAGGCAGTTTTTCTATAGTCTGCTGTAAAGTTTTCAGTTCCCTTGCATTGGCCGTGCCGTAAGCAATTCGGGTCATCAGCCTTTCAATATCCCTTACGCCTGTAAGCGACTCTCTGAGCGAATCTCTTTTTTCGGGATTGTCGGCAAGTTCGCAAATCGAATTCTGCCTTTTTGTAATTTTTGAAACGGACATCAGCGGGCGTTCAATCCAGTTTCTTATCATTCGCTTGCCCATTGCGGTTTTTGTTTTATCAAGCACCCACAAAAGCGAATGCCTTTTCTCACCCGTCATCATCGACTTTGTAAGTTCAAGATTGCGCCTTGCGCTTATATCAAGTTTTAAGTACTCTTCATCATCAAAAAAGTCTATCTCGGCAGGAGCCTCAATCTGCTCTTTTTTCTGCACCTCTTTAAGATAATCAATTACCACGCCGAGCGCTGAAACAGCCGTTTTGCTGTGACCTAAGCCAAGTGAACTTATCTCATCTTTTTTCAGCGTTTCAAGAATAAGGCTTGCGCACTGTTCAAAATCAAATTTTTCATCATCAACAAGCTGTGCCTCTGCATTAAGTCTTGATTTTGCAAAATCGGCAACCGACGTATAATCAAGCGCACCGGAATTTACAAGAATTTCTTTAGGCTGATATGTTGAAAGCTGATTTATAATCTGCTCCTCGGCAGTGCTGTTGTTCACAACAGTTATATGAAACTGGGCAGTTGAAACATCGGCAAAACAAAGCCCCGTTTCGGTATCGCCTTTGCAGATTGCGCAAAGGTAATTATTTACCGAATCATCAAGCATATTGCCCTCAATGACAGTGCCCGGTGTTATGATTCTTATGACATCTCTTTTAACAAGCCCTTTAACGGATTTAGGGTCTTCCATCTGCTCGCAGATAGCAACCTTGTAGCCGTGTGCAACAAGTTTTGCGATGTAATTATCTGCCGAATGAAACGGCACGCCGCACATAGGTGCACGTTCATCCTGTCCGCAGTCCCTGCCCGTTAAAACAAGGTCAAGAATCTGCGAGGCGATTTTGGCGTCGTCAAAAAACATCTCATAAAAATCACCAAGGCGGAAAAACAACAGCATTCCCGGATATTTGCTTTTTATCTGAAAATACTGAACCATCATAGGTGACAGTTTATTTTTATCCTGTGCCATTATCTTTCCTCCTCTTTACATTTTAATTTGATTTGTGCTTTTTATTTTACCGGTAAATCATAATAACAACCCGTATATTTTGCTGTAATTAATGACAGCCTCCGCAGGTTGAGCAGTTATGTGTGCAGTCCTCAGCAGGAATTTCGCAGGTTTCAGGGTCCTGACCGTCAAAGAAAAGACCGATCATCTGACTGATATACTGTGCCATTTGCTCCATTTCGGCAGCGCATTTTGAATAACTTACCATATTTTCATTCTGCATAATGGTATCATACTGTTTCTGATAATCCTGCTGAAGTTCTTCAATTCTGTCTTTATCAGCATCGTCACCTTTGCCTGCCTCCTGCTGATATTTAAGTGTAATCAGCTGAAGTTCCTGCATCTGCTGCTGCAAAGCTTCATCTGCATCATTAACGCCTGCGGCATTTTTGAGTGCCTCAAAACGAGGGTCTTTCTGAATTTCTTTTCCCAATTCACGAAGTGCTGTTTCCAAACTCATAATTAAATCCTTTCTCCCTTTAACACATAAGTTAAAGGCTCTGTTACTTTAATGTTTTGAAAAGTGCCGATTAAATTTTCAGCACCCTCAAATTCTATAATCAAATTGCCGTCAGTTCTTGCGGCAACATAATTATCACCAAGTTTACCTTTGCCGTAAACAAAGCATTTAAAAGTTTTATCTGCATACTTTTTCATATTTTCGGCAGATATTTTTTCCTGCAAATCGGTAAGTTCCTTAAACCATCTGCCCTTTTCTTCTGCAGAAACAGGGTCGTCCATCTCTGCGGCAGGAGTACCCTTTCTGGGTGAATAGATAAAGGTAAACAGTGATGTAAAACGAACTTCTTCCACCAAAGATAATGTGTCTTTAAACTCCTCATAGGTTTCACCGGGGAAGCCGACTATAATATCGCTTGTAATTGAAAGCTCGTCACCCATAAGTTCTTTTGCATAATTGATAAGTTCAAGATACTTTGCCCTGTCATAATGGCGGTTCATTGCCCCCAGCACCCTGTCATTGCCGCTCTGAAACGGAAGATGAAGATGCTTTGCAATTTTATCGCACGACGCCATAGTTTCAAGCAATTCTTTTGTACAGTCTTTCGGGTGGCTTGTCATAAATCTGATTCTGAAATCACCGTCGAGGTCATTAAGCCGTCTCAGCAGTTCTGCAAAAGTAACTCTCGGCACTAAATCCTTGCCGTAGGAATTGACATTCTGCCCTAAAACTGTTATTTCCTTATATCCCTGCTCTATTAATTCTTTTGCCTCGGCAATAATCATATCAGCCTCCCGGCTGCGCTCCCTGCCCCTTACATACGGCACTATACAGTAAGAACAAAAGTTGTTGCAGCCGTACATAATAGGAATCCACGCCTTTTTGTCGTTATCACGCAGAACAGGAACACCCTCGGCTATTGCACCGTCCATATCGGGAAGTTCAAACACTCTTTTTTTGCGTGTGAGCGTGTTATATAAAAGTTCAGGCAATCTGTAAACAACGTGGGTACCGAAAACAAGATCAACAAACGGAAAACTCTTTTTGATTTTATCCGCAATGTGCTGCTGCTGCATCATACAGCCGCAGCAGGCAACAACAACATCGGGGTTTTCACGCTTATAGGATTTCAGCATACCTACATTGCCGAACACTCTGTCTTCTGCATGTTCACGCACGGCGCAGGTGTTGAAAATAATCAGTTTTGCCTCATTTCTGTTTTCGGTAAAGCCGTAGCCGATTTCATTCAGCATACCTTTAATCTGCTCACTGTCGGCAACATTCTGCTGACAGCCGTATGTAACAACACAGGCAAGCGGTTTTTTATCATACCTTTTTGAAATAACATCTGAAACTTTTTTGCAGAACTGCCTTTGCCTTTTCATCTCTTCTTCGCTGACAACTGCCGTTTTGCGGGTAACATTTTCCATTTTCTTCACCTCTGCCTGCCATAGACTTACACTGTTTAATTATATCAAAAAGCACACACATATTCAACAACTATTTATT
>CABUAS010000020.1 GCA_902489595.1 uncultured Oscillospiraceae bacterium
TTTGGCGTTTTTTGCCTTTTACTCAGGGGCGGTACCAACGTACAGCACCCTTCCTAAAATACAAAATTCTGTTCCATTTCTCGAAGTCTGCCAGCGTGTAGAAATTTATTATTTAGACTTTTTCTACACGCTGACTAACACCACGGATTTCTCCGTGGTGTTAGTTTTTACATATTAAGTTAATTATAATTAATTCGGAAGTTCTACTGTTGTGACAATTTTATCATCTGTAAGCGAAAATAATTCGGAAATTTCAACTTCAATAGGCGTAGATGTATCTTGAAGAATATATCCTTTTCTTACTTCTTTTGTTACTCCCGGTTGAATTTTCACATCAAAACCATCTGTTTCGGCGTCATCAATAAAAATTGCAGTTTCCAGTCCTACACCATTCTGATATAATTCATCACTCAATGCTACATCAAAACTTTGTGCAGAATCCGAATTATTAGTAAATTCATATGTAATTATTATGGCATCTTTTCCGTCATAATTTTTTGCCATCTCTGCGCCTTTTACAACACAGCCGTAATCGCCTACCGTTGTGCCGCTGTTTGTTTTCTGACTGTCTGCCGTTACTGAATTTTCATCTGCCTGTTCGGAGTATGATGAATCGGCATTACCGCCGTTATCATCTGTTAATCCGCCGAACATTGCTGCGCCCATAATTGCGTATAGAATTACAGTAAGAACAATGTTGATAATAAAACTTGCAAGTGCGCATTTGCCGCATACTTTTGCAGTTTTCGGCCTTGTATCTTTTTTCGTAAGATACAGAATTAAGCCTACAAGCGGAATAAGGTAAGACAGTATTGCCAGTCCTACGCTTGCCTTCTCCTCCGGTGCAGGCACCGGAGGCATATTCGGCATTTGCTGATTATAATACCCCTGCGGCGGCTGCTGAGGCGGGGTCTGATAATACTGTCCGTTATTCACCTGCGGCTGTTCAAACTGATTATTCTGATTATTGTTTTCATTTGACATAATGAAAATCTCCTCTCTCTTATTTACCTCAATAATAACACATAAGTGTTCTTTTTGTCAACATATGTGTTCATAAAATGTATAAAAACATCATACACTTTAATTAAGAAATAAAAAAGAGGTGTATTTATGTTTGTTGAGATGCTTGATTCAAAAATTGTGGGTGAAGTAATAGCGGAATTCAGAAAAAAGAAAGGCATAAGTCAGGAGGTAATAAGCGGTCTTGCAGACATCGGCAGAACGCATTTAAGCGCAATCGAAAGAGGAGAGCGAAAGCCTACGCTTGAAACGCTTTATAAAATTGCCTGTGCGTTAAATGTAAAAATGAGCGATATTATAATTGAAATAGAAAAAAGATTATAAAAAGGTGCGGGAATATCAATTCCTGCACCTTGCTTGAAGGACGATGAGGGCATCGTCCCTTACTGTTTTCTGTACTTTTCTGCCTGAAGGTTGAACATATAGGCGTATTTTCCGTTTTGGTTCATCAGTTCATCGTGCGTGCCGTTTTCAACTATTTCGCCGTTTTCCATAACATAAATCCTGTCGGCGTGGCGTGTAGTTGAAAGGCGGTGTGAAATAAAGATAACCGTTTTATCTTCCGCCGCTTCAGCCATAGATTTATTAAGATTATATTCAGCGACGGGGTCAAGATTAGCAGACGGTTCGTCCATAATAACATAAGGGCAGTTTTTGTAAAAAGCACGGGCGACTGTGATTTTCTGTGCTTCACCGCCCGAAAACATCATACCGCTGTCATCAAACTCACGCAGCACCTCGGTATGAACGCCGTTTGGCAGTTCCTTATCAAAGCCGCTGTGCTTTAAAGCATTTTCTACTTCACGCTCATCATACTCAGTATCAAGTGCAACATTTTCACCGAGTGACGATGCAAAAAGCTGAAAATCCTGAAAAACAGCCGAAAATCTGTTTCTATGAGATTTAATCGTTTCATCTTTTATATTTCTGCCGCCGATAAGAATTTCACCGCTGCTGACATCATAAAGACGCAAAAGCAAGTTTGTAAGCGTTGTCTTACCTGCCCCGTTATAACCGACAAGGGCAATTTTTTCACAGGGTTTTAAAGTAAGATTGATATTTTTAAGCGTCGGCTTATCATTGCCGGGATAAGTAAACGAAACATTTTTAAGTTCAATCGTTTCAGGTTTTGAAACTTCGGCAATATGCTCGCCGTCTGCAAGCTTATTTTCACGGCTAAAAAATTCGCGTATCTTATAAATAACTTTTGACTGCTCAGAAAAATTTCTTGCCATAAAAACAGTTAAAAACGAAAACGACGAAGCAATGCTCCACGCACCGTTGAATGTTGCAACAAAATCACCCGATGTTACCGTTTTTGTGACAAACACGCAGTAGCCAAGATATAACGGCAGAACAAGCATAAAGCCGACTATCTGGACCCCTGTTTCCTGTATAAAATAAAGAATATCTATTTTTTTAACATATTTTTTCTGGCAGTTTATAACATCATCAGCCGCCTCGTTATAACGCTTAACAAGCAACGGTTTTATGCCGTTCATTCTCACTTCTTTTGCGTAATCCTGAAGATAAAACACTCTTGCAAAATAATCGGCACGGCGGTGAAGTCTGTTATTTTCAACACGCCTTTCAAGCTGTATTGAACCGATTTCTCTGCTTAAAGGGGTAAATACAATAACAGTAACGGCTACAATTAGCAAACAAATCGGGTCTATTGTTAAAATAATCGAACAAATCGTAATAAGCGAAACTATTTCGCCCATAAACTCTCTGATAAGAAAAAGCATATTGTTAAGATTGCCCGATGACGCCTCGATGGCGAGAATGAAATTATTGTAAAAATCGGGGTTGTCATATGCCTCAAGGTCAAGGTCTTTTGCTTTATTATAAAGCATCATACTTAAACCCCGATTTACTTTTTCTTTTTCAACATTCCAAAAAAATTCACGAAAAAGCCAGCACAGAATTTCACTTACCAAAAGCACAAGTGCAATAGTTATTATGGCAAGAAGGATTTTTCTGCCGCCGTTTTCAGCATTGGCATTGTCAATTACATATTTAACTCCGATTACAGATATAAGCCTTGTGGGCAGTCTTAACATTACACCCCACAGCGCCTCGCCGATTACAATAAGCGGTGAAATTTTGTAAAGTATTTTTATAAAGTAAATAATGTTCTGAAACTGAGAGGATTCTTTTGCTTTATTCGTCTTCACATTCACTGCCCTCCTTTCTGTAACTTGACGCCTGAAGTGCAAACATTTTTGCATATTCGCCGTTTGCACTCATAAGTTCACTGTGCGTGCCGTTTTCAAGCACTCTGCCGCCGCCTAAAACAAATATTTTGTCAGACAAAACGGCGCTTGAAAGGCGGTGCGAAATATAAATAACAGTTTTGTCTTTCGTAGCCGAGATAAGGTTTTCATACATTTTATATTCGGCAATCGGGTCAAGCGCAGATGACGGCTCATCAAGAATTGCAATATCAAATTCTTTTGCAAACATTCTTGCCGCCGCAAGTTTTTGTGATTCACCGCCCGAAAGACCTGCACCGTTTTCGTCAAACTCTCGGGTCAAAACAGTATCTGCGCCTTTTTCAAGCGACTGAATTTTATCATAAATACCGCTTTTAATAAGTGCGTCACGGGCGATTTTTCTATCCTCTTCATCACATATTCTGCACATAACATTTTCATTGACGGAAAGTGCAAAATTTTTATAATCCTGAAAAACGGTTGCAAATCGGTTTCGCAAATCTTCAACATCATATTCTTTGATATTAATACCGTTATAAAGAATTTCGCCGTCGGTTGCATCATAAAAGCGAAGAAGAAGTTTGACAAAAGTAGTTTTGCCTGCACCGTTTATACCCACAACGGCGGTGGTTTCGCCTTTATTGATTATAAGTGAAACATTTTTAAGAGAATATTTTTCGGCAGACGGATATTTAAAAGAGACATTTTTAAATTCAAGGCTTTCAAAATCTGCCGTTTTTCTGCTGCCGCACACAATTTTTGTTTCATAATCAAAAAAATCATGCAGATTCTGAAAGTAAAGCGCCACGGCGGATAATTCCGAAAAACTGTCGGCAATACGAGTAGTAGCCTCTCTGACTGAATTAATGGAGGACAGAACGACTGAAAATCCCGAAACTTCAAGCACTTTTGTAACAATAAACTGATAACCTGCAAAAGCATATGTGCCTGCAATCGGAATCAGTTCGCCGAAAAAAGAACTTACCATACTGAAAATGAAAAGTTTAACACCGTAACTTTTCAGAATTCCGATATTTGACTGAACTGCATTGTCAAATCTGTTTTTAATAACCGAAAAAACATTTGATGTGCGTATATCCTTTGAAAAATCTTTCAGAAAAACAGTCCTCTGTGCATATGCTTTAACCCTGTTATTTGCCGTCATACTGAGATCTCTTTTATAAACCACCCTGCTTTTCCACACCTCTACGGCAAAAACGAGCAGAATGGGCGCAAGAAAAAGAAGATACACGGGATTGATTGATGCAACGATGCCTATAACGCTGAAAAACGAAATAATACCGCCTATAAGATTTGAAAGATTATAAGAAAAAGCATAAAACAATCCGCCTGTAAGAATTTCAGAGGCACGCTGATATTTATTGTAAAATTCAGGGTCTTCATAACAGCTTATATCAACAGACGCCGCCTTTTCAAAAATCATATTATTAAGCGACTTAAAAATTATTTTCTGACCCACAAGGCATTTGTAATCGGTCAGCACCTGAATGAACTCACATATAACACCTACGGCAAAGAAAATGATAAGCATTTTCACATAATATGTGAACTCCCTGCCACCTTCTATTACACTTAACAGCACCTTTAAAAATAATACACTTTGTATAAATAATGTAAAAATCAAATATGAACACTGTGCAAAAATCTGCCAGAAAAGAAACGGCTTGTGGCATTTATAAAGTATCTTCACAGCATAAATTATATTTTTAAACACGGGAACTTTTATATCTTCGTGAACGGGTATCCAGCCCATAAAATCATCTCCTTATTTATAAACGGTATATTTTTGCAAAAGAAAAAGCCGTCGGATATACCAACGGCGCAATACTTCGCAAACTAAAAATCAATAAGTCTGCGAACAAAAGCCGATGGGCAGTATAATTCAGTTTTATTATCCATATTTCGATAATTACGGTACATTCTCTTAATTGTCATTTTGTTCGCCTCCTTAAAAAATTTTTAATATTGTATCACAGCAGGAAAAGATTGTCAAATATCTGAATTGCCGAATGTTTTTGCGAATAAAATTAATATTGAAAAAAATATGTAATTCGGTGATTATCGGTGAATGGAAATACATTTATTTCAATGTGCGGCGGACTTGCACTTTTTCTTTACGGAATGCACTTTATGGGTGAGCAGTTAAAACAATTTTCGGGCGGCAGACTGCAAAAAATATTTGCCAGAATGACCGACAAAACCTACAAAGGTGTTTTGCTCGGATGCGGCATAACCGCACTTATACAATCCTCTTCGGCAGTAACGGTAATGACTGTGGGATTCGTCAATTCAGAGATGATGACACTGTCGCAGGCAATCGCCGTAATTATGGGCGCAAATATCGGAACAACAATAACCGCCTGGATTCTTTCACTTACCGGAATCAGTTCGCAGAACATATATATAAATATGCTCAAGCCGTCTTTTTTTGCGCCTGTAATTGCAGTCATAGGCGTATTTATTTTTATGTTTTCAAAAAAGAAAAAACGGCAGAACATCGGCGGCATAATGGTAGGATTTTCAATTTTAATGATGGGTATGACTTTTATGAGCAACGCTATGAGCACTCTTGCCGACAGCCGGTACCTTTCAAAACTGCTTCTTGAATTAAGTCATCCGCTGTCAGGCATACTGGCAGGGGCGCTGCTTACTGCGCTCATTCAGTCATCATCGGCATCGGTAGGCATATTACAGGCACTGTCAGCCACAGGATGCATAACATTTGCAGAGGCGTTTCCCATAATATTGGGTCAGAATATAGGCACGTGCGTCACGGCAGTAATATCTGCTCTCGGGGCAGACAAAAACGGCAAACGCACGGCGATGGCACATCTTTATTTTAACATTATCGGCGTAATTTCTGCATCGGCATTATTTTATTTATCGGATGCACTGCTGAACTTCAGCTTTAAGAATGCAGTTATAAATTCATCTGAAATTGCATTAATTCATTCGGCGTTCAATATATTTTCAACTGTCCTGCTGCTGCCGTTTACAAAGCAATTAGAATGGCTGGCGGTAAAAACAATTAAGGATTAGCAACAAATCCCTCCACCGTCTACGACGATCCCCCTCCCTTTAGCAAGGGAGGCAATATTGAAAATACACTTGATGATTTTTTGCTTATGTGTTATTATGTAAAAAAACAAATCAAAGGTGAATTATGTCTATCAAACAAGGCGAATATTTAAAAAAATTAAGAATCGAAAATAACCTCAGCCAGGAAAAATTAGGCGAAAAATTAGGGCTTTCAAGGCAGTCAGTCTCAAAATGGGAACAGGGCAGCACCGTGCCTGATATTGAAAACATTATGAAACTTGCAAAGCTTTACAATGTTTCGGTTGACTCAATTTTAAACGGTGAAGAAGACAAAAAAGAAGAAATTTCACAGCCGGAAAAAGAACCCGAAATCAGCATAAATCCTGCTGAAGAAAGCATAAAGAACGAAGAAACGAAGCAGGAAAAGAAAAAGGTTCACCACACATGGATTTTCTATTCCTACCCTGTTTTAATGGCAATTCTTTATACCATACTCGGCGTATTATTCTCACCAAAAGGCTGGTATATAGGGTGGATTGTATTTCTCACAATTCCGCTTTTTTACACAGGCGTTGCAGCGTACAACAAGAAAAAACCTGTCATTTTCTGCTACCCCGTTCTGATGCTTATCATCTATCTGCTTGGCGGATTTTTCTTAAAATTATGGCACCCGCTGTGGATAATATTTTTAACAATACCGATATTTTACATAATAACGGCAAGAAAGAAAAACAAATAAAAAAAAGATTGCACTCCGAAAACGAAATGTTTAAGGAGTGCATTTTTAATTTATTTTACAGGTTCAAGAATTACACAGATTTCAGCGTTTTTCACACCATCAAGATGAACTGTAAGTTTTTTCAGAGCATCTGAATTTTCAATATCTTCCCTGCCCTCAAAATCAGCATTTGTAACATAAGACGGTTTAACCGATTCAAGACCCATTACCGAGAAAGAACCGTCATTCATAAGCGTTGCTTTAATCTGCCTGCCGTTTTTAGTTAAAATTGCCGTTTTTTCATCAACAATTTCTATATCTGCTTTTGTGTGCATAAACCAGTAAATGTCACTTTTAATAAAGCACTTTACATTGTCTGTAATTGTTAATGAACCGTCTGCATTAAGGGTAAAATCTCTGTTTACCGACGATGCGCCGTTCATACTGTAAGCATCGGTCATATCAATAGAACAACTGCCCGCTGTTTCATCAAAAGAATAAAAGCCGCATTTTGCAAATGCATACTGGTCATCAAGCGCCATATTAGGATTGATTACAAGAGTATTCTGACCCTCGGCACGCTTCATATAATTTTTCCATCTGCCTCCTGCAGGAAGATTTACAAAATAATTTGGTGCATCATAACTGCACGGTCCGAGTTCTTCTGCCCAGCGTTCGCCGAGAGCGTCATATACAAAACTGCCTATATCAAGGTCACCATGATTTGTATAATTATATCCGCCTTTAATACCTGCAAAAGCGGCATTTTCATCAAGATATGCACTGCGCATTAAAACAAGCGACTCGCCTGCATCGGAATCGAGGCACACGGCAAGCGGTTCATCTGCAAACTGAGCAGTATCACCTGTAAAGTTTCTGTTATACCAAAGTGCGGAAAGTGCATTTTCTTTTCCTTCGCCGTTTCTCTCGGTATTATCGGAAGTATCAAAAGCAAAATCATAAGGATAATCCTGCATCTGATAAGCGGCAAGGAGCGGCGCATCATATTCAGATGCATACCAATGAAGAACGGGTGTATAAAATCTCCATCCTTTATTATCACCGAAATTAAATACGCCTGTCGGTGTAGTTATGTAAACAGGGAAATATCCAAGCTGCTTAAAGCCGTCAATTTCCGACATTCCGAAATCGGTATTGAAAAGATTTCTTGAAGTCGCAATAAAATACGTGATTGCATTCATCCCCGACTGGCAGTATCCGGGGCCCTCTGCATAAACACCATTCGGTGTAAAGTTTTCAAAAGCAATCGGCATATTCTGATAACACATATGAAGAAACTCTGCACTCTCCTCAGGATAATATGAAGAAAAAGTCATACATGCAATACCTACACCGCTGTAACAGATGCTGTTCCAGTTATTTTTAGACCATGTAAACCAGTTGGAAAGATAATTCTTTGAAAGCGCAGGCTTGATTGCATAATCAAATGTTTTCTGCGCAAGCAAATCACGCTGAGAATCATCAAGATAATCATAAAACCAGTCATATCCTGTTGCGGCGGCAAGCGCCATTTCGGCTGACGCAAGAAAATGTGACGGGCACCAGTCATCAAACGAGCATACGCTTTGAAGTTCCTGCCATGCTCTGTCAGCATAAACGGTATTGCCCGTAATCTGCCATGCACAGCCGAGAATTACAATTCTGTTAAACACTTCACGGGAGATAGGCAAAATGCTGTCTTCCTCATCAAGCTGATATGTAAGAACAGGATAAACAGAAAGATCAAGCAGACCGTCGGCATTGTCGATAACAGACTTAATTAATGCATTTGTATATTCTGTGCCTGTGCCGCTTTGAAATTCCGTGCGCACAAAATCAAAATTATTTTTGCCGACAAGAACAAACGGGTGGCTTACATCGGCAAGTTTTGAAATTTCTTCTTTCATTTCCGACTTTGACGGCGCACCCTTATAAAGATTCAAATCAATATAATCAACACCGAGTTTGACCGTATCGCTGATTACTGCAAGATGAGGAAAAAATCTTAAAAAGCCGTTTGCAGTAATAACGATGACAAAAACAAGTATAACTGCAAGAATTTTTTTTGCAGTCTTTTTTCTTTTTGCACTTTTTTCTTTTTTCATAAATTTACCCTTTCATATTATATGATTTATTTATATTGTAACATATAAGAAAAAGATTTTCAATGCGATATTTAAAACACAATTTTTGGCTTAAAACAAGGGCTTTTTGCATACGTAAACCGTCGGTTGACACCGATGTAAAGCACGGTTGGTAGAGTTTTTTTGTCCTGCGGCGTACAATGAAGCCACAACAAAAAAACGCCGAAGGAGATTTACAATATGGCAGTCTATAAAACAGAAAATTTCAAAATCGCAAGAAAAATAGTTTCAAATATGACAACGGAAAGCTGGAACGATATTCCGCACACAACAATGAGTTATGAGGCAGATGTTACAGACCTTTTAAAAAAGTATAAAAAGCTCAACAGCATAAGCGAAGAAAAAATCACAATAAATACATTAATGATGAAAATCATCTGCGAGGGTCTTAAAGCCGCACCGAAAATGAACTGCACGCTTGACTTTAACAAAAAGCTTGTAAGAGGCACTTTGAATTATCATGACAATATTGATATTTCAATGCCGATGATTTTAAACACAGGCGAAATGATGACAGTGAATATGCACGATATGGGAAACAAAAATCTTGACGAAATGACAAGAGCAATTAACGACACTGCACGCCGTGCAAACAATTCTGATATGAATGAAGTTATGTATGAAGTATCACTCGACAACACTTTGACAGGACTGAAGCACGGAAAAGTTTTGCAGGCACTCAGAAGACTTTACGGCTCTAAAATGCCCGGCAGACATCAGGTGAAAACGCTTAAAGGAAACGCAAAAAAAGAATACTATTCGATTTCAGAAAAAGACAGACTTACAAAGCACGACATTGAACAGGGCACAACAACAATCAGCAACCTCGGCTCAATTTACAGAGCACAGAAAGGTGAATGCTTTTTGCTTGAAATCATTCCGCCGCAGGTAAGTGCTTTTGCAGTGAACGCAGTTCAGAAAAAGCCTGTTGTGACAGAAGATGAATTCGGAAACGACAAAATCGAAATCAGAAAAATTCTGCCGATTACTATTGCGATTGACCACCGTGCACTTGACTACGGCGACTGTGTGCCTTTTTTTGAAAAACTTGACGAAGTATTCTCAAACCCTTAGATAATTTTTGACTGGGTTGAAAATAAATCAGAAAAAGAGGCGGCTTAATAAACCACAGACATAACAAAACGGGAGGGCACAGAGACCCTCCCCTACAGCAGTTTTGTACATTTATTTCCCTTATCACTCAACAACGACAAGTTCATAATCCTTTGTGCCGAAGCCGAGCTTTGCGGCGCAGCCGATAGTATGCGTGCCGTGTTTTGATTCAACACGCTCAACAAAATGAGCTCTGCCCTTATCGGTTGAACTGTAAATCAAATCAATACATGCCTGATCAAGAGCAAC
This sequence comes from uncultured Oscillospiraceae bacterium, assembly GCA_902489595.1. Classification (GTDB taxonomy): domain Bacteria; phylum Bacillota; class Clostridia; order Oscillospirales; family Acutalibacteraceae; genus Eubacterium_R. The sequence continues at coordinate 10,524 of CABUAS010000020.1, forward strand.
GGGGTCTGTTGACGAAAGAATACCGATATCAGCCATACACGGGTCTTCAGCAATCGCACAGCAGTCACAGTCTACCGAAAGATTGCACATCAGGCTGACATAGGCGATATTACCTTTAAAGTAATTGTGCACAGTGCCTGCTGCCTCTGCCATAGCCTCGCAGAAATCAAGCTGCTCTGCGTGATGCTCCCACACAATATTCTGGTCATCGGTATAACCGCCGGAATGAATAAGCGCTTTGCCTGCGCTTGACGCACAGCCGATTGAAAGCTGTTTAAGTGCTCCGCCGTAGCCGCCCATCGGGTGACCTTTAAAATGAGAAAGCACAAGCATCGAATCGTAATTTTTAATATTTCTGCCAACAAGATTTTTTGTAAGCACTCTGCCGTTTTCAACAGGCAGTGCAATATCGGGCTTTTCACTGTCCATAATATCAACATCAAAATACTCTGTCCAGCCGTGCTCGGCAACAAGCGCTCTATGCTTTTCTGTTGTATTTCTTGCACCGTCATAGGCAGTATTGCATTCAACAACAGTGCCGTTTACATATTCAATCATAGGCTTTAAAAATTCAGGGCGAAGAAAATTCTGATTGCCCTTTTCACCCGAATGAACTTTAACGGCAACCTTGCCCGAAAGTTCAATACACAGCACTTTATACATTTCTATAACCTTTTCGGGTGTTATACTCTTTGTAAAATAAACCTTTGCTTTTCCCATAATAAAGCTCCTTATTTTAACATTGATTTGACATAATCAAAAGTATAATTTGTGAAAACAAATTTAAGCCATCCCTTCGGCATTGCAAGCCTCGAATAATTCCATCTGCGCTTTTCCATAAAACGAATTCCGTTTGATTTCAGCATTTTTTCAACAGGCTCAATTCTTTCAAGAAAATCTTTATAATCCTTACTATTGCCCGACCAGCCTGTTTCGGCAACTGCAAGCACACGTGGGAACATCATTTCCTCAAGCCTGTTATTATCTTCAATATACTCTGTCCATATCGGTGTTTCCACACCTAATATATTATTTTTGCCCGACTGTATCAATCCCTTTAATTCGGTGTTAAAATGATATGTATGGTTCATCGGTGTAATATCGTATTCATAATCAAGATAATAATATGAAAACGGGGAAAGAATCAGCTTTCCGCCGTTATTGGCATATGTCAGGCTCGCCTTCATATTACCGGTCCAGTATTGCACGGCAGCTCTTTTATCGAGATCTTTTCCCTTTAAAACATCATTCCACACAATACAGGTTTTGCCCTTTTCAAAAAGATATTCAATGATGCGGTTCATAAAGAAATTATGATAATCGGCATAATCGGTAATGCCATGCTTTTGCATCAGTTTTTTGCAGTCGGGGCAGGTTTGCCAATGATTATGAGGTGTTTCGTCACCGCCGATATGGTAGTAATTATACGGAAAAATCCCGCAGAATTCATCAAAAATTCTTGTAATAATTTCATATGTTTTATCCTTAGCAGGGCAGATAACATCTTTGTATATCCCCTGCCTTGTTTTTATATCAACGGGCATACCGATGCAGGTGATTTCGGGATAGGCGGAAAGCAGAGCACTTGAATGCCCCGGAATATCGAATTCGGGGATAACATCAATATACCTTTCGGCGCAGTAATCAACAATTTCTTTCATCTCGGCTTTAGTGTATACCCTGCCGTAAGGCGACATATCTCTCTTTTTGCCGAAATTGCTGAACGGTCGAACAGCCGATACGCTGTTAAGTTTATCATAAACTTCCGATTCAAAACGCCAGCCCTGATCATCTGTCAAATGCCAGTGAAATTTATTGTATTTAAGAAGTGACATAGCATTGATAATTTTCTTCAGTTCTGCGATATCAAACATATGGCGTGCACAGTCTATCATAAAACTTCTGTACGCATATTTCGGCTTATCGCAGATTTTGCAAATCGGCAAAGACGAATACTGTGCTTTTATCTGTTCAAGCGTTTTTTCTGCATAAAACAACGCTTTTTCACTGCCGCCGCTGATTATAATTCCACCGTCGTTAATTTTCAAAACATATTCTTCTTCGGCAAGATTATCATCAACACTTTTGCTGAGCTTTAAATCCGTATTATCTGAAAACCTGTTATTAAATTCGATTTTCAGCGGCTTAGGAATGATTTTCATTTTGACTTACCTCTTGATATTATTTCCCTTTTATTGTATCATAAATTTACGGTTATTCAAAGCCATATAATAAAATTTCTGAGGCTCAATATGAAAAAGAAAGCCGAGGCACAATATATATGGCAGATGACTGCGACGCAAATCTCGGCAGCAAACAATGCAAATAAAACTGTTAAAAACGCCAACATTCCGAATACAGGCGCATATGAAGCAGAAACAGCATTTACAGTTGTTCTTTCAGCAGCTGCCGGAATTGCAGTTGTTTCACTCCTTACTGCTTATACTCTGAGGAGAAAAGCAAAAAACATTTAAGTTTCCGAACAGAGCGTTTTGTCTTTAATTAAAAAGCAATCCCCCCGAGGTGAAAACCTTAGGGGGATTTGTTTATTATTAAGTTGCAGGTAATAACAATATTATAACGGTGCGTCAAAAACGCCCCTCTTTACGCAAAATATAATTTTCAACAGCAAAACGGGAGGGCAAGACCTTCCTCTACATTAAATTATATTACTTGTTGATGCAAACAACGTATCCGTCAAATGTGCCTGCGTAAATATTGCTGTCAGTTACAACAACTTTTCCAAGCACGGCTGAGCCGACAAACTGACTCTTTACAAGTTCGCCGCTCTTTGCGTTTACTGTGTAAATACAGCCGTCATTTGCGCCGAAAATCAGATTATCACCATCAAGAACAGGAGTTGATTCAACTGTTTTTGAGCCTTTGCCCGAATACGGAGCCGTAAAAAGAATATTTTCACCTGTTTCAAAATTCCAAAGCACCTGCTTTGAATCAATGTCAAATGCAATAATGCCTTTGTTTACGGTAGGAATATAAGCAACGCCGTCATTAATCACAGGCTGAGCGCTTGATGCAAAAGAATAATCTTCAAAATCAGTTTTGCTTGTAATTTCTCCGCTTTCGGCATCAATAAGCATTACTGCATCTGAATCTGCCGCAAGAATTGTTTTATCATCAACTGCAATCGGTGTTGAACTTCTGAAACGCAAATCTTCATCCTGATTTGCCCAAAGTTCTTTGCCGCTTGTTTTATCAAGTGCAGTAAGAGAATCCCAATGCGAACTGACAAGCAGTTTATTGCCTGCGATAACAAATTCGGCAGGTGAATTCTCGCCCTTATCCCTGCTGTTTGACCACAGAATTTCACCGTCATTTGCGCTTAAAGCGGTAACTATACGAGGCACACCTGCGTAAACTATGCCGTCGTCAACACAAATTCCGCTGCTTGTGCCTACTGTATAACTTCCGAGAGGAGCATATGCAGTCCAAATTACATTACCGTTTAATTTATCAAGGCTGTAAACACTGCCGTTTGACTCCATTGCTATCAGGCTGTCATTATAAAAGCAGATATTGTTTTTTACTGAATTTTCACTCTTATGACACCATACAATTTCGCCGTTTTGCTGATTTATACAATAAATACCGCATTCGTGAGGATAATCATCATCAGCAGTTGCCGTATAGATATATTCACCGTCACTTACAGTATCGCAAAACAGAACATTGCCGTCAAGCTTTGTCTGCCATACGGTATTCTGCGGCTCTGAAGAAGCATTCAAATCATAATAAATCATTTCGGTATTAACAATACCGTTTGCAGACATATTGATAACTCTTGTACCGGCAGGAGATGAATCAATACCGCCGCTGTCGGGGCGTGGTGCGCTTATACTTACAACGCCGCAGTTTTCATCGACATAATTGTAATGATAGTGACCGTACACCCAACCGATAAGATTATATTCCTTTAAATCAAGCTCACCAGCTGTTCCAAGTGAAATCACATAATCATCCGACTCGCACTTATTATGATTGAAAATTACAACCTTTTTGTCGGGGTCGGTATTTTCAAGGTCATTTTTAAGCCATTTCCAGCAGGCATTTTGATTATAATCTGATTTATAATCTGCCCACCCTTTGAAAGGCGTTGCAACATAATGTGTTTTACCGACGTCGAACGAGTACCACGTAGGACCGTAAATGCTTTCAAACAGCGCCTCACCGTAATCACCCTTTACATAATCATGATTTCCTATTGTATAACGTACGGTGCATCCCATTGTCTCGGTATTCATATCCTTGATATGCCTTTTGAGTCCGTCTTCATAACAGATGTCACCTGTATGAATTAAAAATGCAGGATTTTTTTCTTTTATAATATCCTTAATTGCATCAAGCCACTCGCCTGTTCCCTTTTCGCCGATTTCAGTATCGGAAATCTGCAAAAAGCAATGGTCTTCCTTTGCTGTAAGTTCTGATTTTTCAAGTTTAAAGTCATAGCTTTCTGTATCTTTTTCAACAGGGATATAATAATCATCTGTCTGATAACCTGACGGAACGGTGATTGTGACAAAACGGCTTTTACGCCAGCCGTCAAGTTCAAATCTTCCTTTTTCGTCTGTTTTAACAACATTACAGCCATCTGTTACGCTGACGCCTGCAACGGGACTGCCGTTTTCCGTAACAGTACCCGAAAACGGACCTTTGTCTGTTGCAAGGAAGTAAATTCCTGTTGCTATTGCTCCGACTGCGATAACAGCACCAAGCCCACCGGCGATAATTTTAATAGCCTTTTTCATTTTTTCACCTTTCAATTTGTCTGTTGTATTATGTATTAATTAGCGCCGTCAAGTTTACCCTTGAATTCATCATCCGACTGAATGAACTGCTCATAATTTTCATTCTGCCATACTTTTACGTAATCAATAAGAAAATCTTCGTTATCTTCATTATTATGACTGAACTGACCGATTTCCTTACCGTGAGGTCCCCAGCCATCGCCTGCATCAATTTCACAGGTAAGGCGAAGAAATTCAGGCACGCGTGACACATCGCCGCCGTCTGTTGCCCAGGTTGCCTTGCCGTCAATATAGAACACATAATATTCGGGAGTCCATTTAAGAGCAAAAGTGTGATAGCCGTCATATAAATCCTGCTCAAGCGCACCGATATAATCATCCACCTTACCCTTTAAGCCGTAACCGTCCCAAAGCAGTGCGTGACCCATTTCAGACTGAGGACTGTTTAAAAAAGCACTTTCGTAAATATCAATTTCCGTGCCGTCCTTACCCTGATTGCCTACCTTGCGCATATTTGATGACTGAAGCCAGAACGCCGACCACATACCCTGCGATTTCGGCAGCTTTACACGGCATTCAAAGTAACCGAACGCCTGAGCAAAAAGAAGCTCATCGGCAGTACCCTTGTTGTTATTATTATCGCCTGAAACAATTCTTGTTTCAATACCCGATGTAAATCTGCCTGCTGACGGACAATCACCGTCACAGATATGATTATCTTCATATCTTGAATGAATAACGGCATTGCCGTCTTTAACTTCTACCATATTATCGCACCACCAGCAAGCCTGCTCGGGTTTATCTTCATCATTGCTCGCCCAGCGGATTGCATGCGGTGATGTTGTCCATATTTCTTTATTGCCTGTATATTTTTCGCCGAAATTGATATTTTCGTTTAAAGCAGTGCCGTCAAAATCATCTTCAAACACCATATACCAACCGTCTTCATTAAGCACAGGAACAGACAAATCCCAGCCCTTATTTTGCCAATCGGTATTATCCTCATCTTTTTTTGTGCAGCCGAACAATACAAGTGAACCTATAACAAGCAAAACTGCCAACGATACTGAAATTATTTTTTTCATAATATTATTTCACCTCACAGATTACCGTGTTGCTTTCTGCGCCCCATGAATCAATGGCGGTTACAGAAATATATTTTATGTTTTCGGGAAGCGTTGACGGGAGTCTCAGTTCTGCAGTATCCGACATATTTTCAAGTCCCAAAACAAAATCGCTGAAATAAAGAAATTCTGTAAGTTTTTTCGGTGAGCCTTTTTCATAATCGTCATTATCAAATCTGATTTTGTCACCGTTTTCATTATAATGAACAATGTGATCATCGTAATCCACTTCATCAAACTCAACGGCATTGCGGTTTTCATCAAGAAACTGTAATTTGTAGGAATGAACAAAATCATCATCCGTTCCTGCTTTAAAGGTAACCATTTTCTGTGCATTGCCGTTAATATCCGTAATATCGGAAATTACTGCGTTTAAATTCTCATCAAGAACAGGAGAGGCATTGCTGTTTGCCCTGCCGTCTGTATATTTTGCAAGGTTTTCACTGCTTCCGAACGGTGCATCAATCACCCAAGGCTCTTTGAGCGTTTTGCCTGTATTTGCCTCAAGCCTGTTAATAACAACCTTATCGCTGTCAATTTCCATATAAAGGCAGCCGGGAACAGCGTCGGCAATGGAATTGCCGTATGCGTCTTTAGGAACACTGCCGTTAAATTTGCCCTCTTCGAGTTCAATATAGTCAAGGCTCTGCGTTGAATATGCAGTGAATTCACCCTGCCAGATTGACCTTTCATCAATAAGTGAAAAATGAGAGTGACCCGAAATTGAAATAACCTGCGGATAATCTTTAAGAACTTTTGTAATGTCTGCATTGCCCCAACCGTCTGAGCCGTAAACCGTTTCCGACGGATTAATATGTGTAATAACAAAAATCGGCTTATCGGGAGCATCTGCAACTGCTTTGTCAAGTTCACCTCTTATCCAGTCTTCATTCATATATGACTTATCATATGAGCCGTCCGATGAACTCCAGCAGATAAAATGATAACCGTTAATTACCTTGTGACTGTAAGGAAGTTCTCCTGTATATTTTGTAAATCTTTTCTGCATTTTTGCCGGAGTGGGAATTTCACGTGATTTTACAAAATAATCAAGCCAGTAATCGTGATTGCCGAGAATGTAAAGCGGAATCGGCTGCTCGCTGTCTGCCATAACCTTATCGTAAATCTCTTTAAAAGTGCCCCACGCTTTTTTACCGCCTACATTGGTGAAATCACCGCCGATAATAAGAGCGTCCATCCCCTTTTCTTTAAGCATAGTAAGTGTTTTTTCAAAAGATTCATACTGATGCGTAGTTTTATCATCGGTATCAGGCAGCTGCAAATCGCTGATAACGGCAACACGAAGCGGCGCACCGTTTGTTTCAACCTCGTATGTTTTCAATTCATCAGTCGTTTTTGCATAACCGAAATGCACGCCGAGCCCCGCACCGATTACTGCAATAACTGCTACTGCCGAAACAATAATTTTTCCTATTTTATTCATAGTTCATACCCCTTATCTGAGTTCTATTTTAAAGCATATCGGCAAATCCGTCTGCACTCTATCATCAAGGCTGATTGCCAGATACCTTTTATTTCTTTCAAATTTAAGTTTCTTGTCACTGCCGAGCAGTTTAATGCTGTTTATAATCAAATCATCCTGAATCGTTTTCAGAGTTTTGATTCTTACAACATCGCCTTTTGACGGCTTCATCTGAAAGGCATAAATACAACCGTCTTTATAAGTAAATCTGAAATCTTTTTCGGTGTAGCCTTTTTTCTTATTGTCCTGAAAAAAGCCTGCTTTAACATTTGTTTTGCCTTCGCCGAAAGTTTTCCACGCAGTTGTTTCATAAATCCCCTCTCCGTTTACATCAAACCATTTTCCGATTCCTTTCAGAACCGCTGTTTCTTCTTTTGTTATCGTGCCGTCAGGCTTAGGACCTACATTCAGCAGCATCATACCGTTTTTGCTTACAATATCAATCAAATCACACACAATATGACCTACTGATTTAAATTTATTATTTTCGGTATAGCCCCACGAATTTTTTGCTATTGCAGTGCAGGTCTGCCACGGAACAGGCGAAATATCCTGTAATGCGCCGCGCTCAACATCAAAAGTAGCACAATTCGGCGGAAAAGCATTATGCTTATAATTAATTGAAACCTCGTGCCCCCATTCCTCGGCACGGTTATAATAATATGCAGCAAATTTCTGCAAATAAGGCTTGAAAGCCTGATTATGTATCCACCAGTCAAAATAAACAACCTTAGGCTGATACCTGTCTACAAACTCGCAGTTTCTGAGAAGCCAGTCCTTCATAAATTCTTCGGTTGGTGACTCTGCCCTTGCATCTGATGTTTTCATCATATATGAATGAAAGCTTTTGCTGTAATGCGCAGGGCCGTAGAAATCAGCATATTTTTCGTCATTGACATCACTGTCAAACGTTCTGCCCATATTCATAAAAAAGTAATGCTCTGCACGGTGGTTTGAAGCGCAGTACACAAGCCCCTGCTTTTCGCAGGCCTGCTTTATTTCGCCTGCCACATCACGGTGCGGACCCATTTCAACACTGTTCCAGCGGTTAAAATCCGTGTTAAACATTGCAAAGCCGTCGTGGTGCTCGGCAACGGGCATAACATATTTTGCACCGCTTTCTTTAAACAGTGACGCCCATTCGTCTGCATCAAAATTTTCACCCTTAAACATCGGTATAAAATCCTTGTAGCCGAAGTCTTTATGTTTGCCATATGTTTTTATGTGATGATGATATTCACGCTGATTTTTATCATACATATTGCGTGAATACCATTCATTGCCGAAAGCGGGGACACTGTAAACACCCCAGTGAATAAAAATTCCGAATTTGGCATCACGATACCATTTCGGCGTTTCGTGATGACTGAGCGACTGCCAGTTATCCTTGTACTTACCGTTTTCAATTACAGAATCAATCTTCTGTAAATATTCATTCACCATAATTTCACCTTTTTATGTATTTTTCAATCAGTTCATTTGCAAAAGGCACAACATTTTTATCAACAGGGTAATCATATTCCTCATACTGCTTTGCCCAGTCCAGCTCAAATTCACCGATTTTTCTGCCTAAATCATATTTGAGATAATTCTCACGCTGCACATAGTTATTGCCGTTTTTTATTTTTAATTTTTTCTTTCGCTTAAGGCAGGAAACTGCCTCGTTATAAAACATATCCCAACGTGGATAATAATACTTCTTTATCAGTCCGCTCCACTCACGCCAGCTGTAATCATAAAGCGCCGATGTTGAGTCGTTGATATCACCCCAGAGTGTTATCAGCGTTCTTGCATTAAAATCAAAATAACGCTTTTCTTCTTCATCCGACGCTAAATTCTGCGCATCGCAAACCCAGCGTGACAGGCACATTTCACTTCTGTAAGACGTTAAATTATCAATATCATTCAGAAGTGCTCTTTGCATATCCGCAATATTCTGAACGGCTGATATATCCTTTTTCTTATACGCCTTTGCAAATGCAAGCTGATTTGTGTAAAAACGGTTACTGAGCATCTGCCTTGTCAGATCGCACAAATCATACTGATAACCGTCTGACTCTTTAAAATCATCGGCGGCAGAAGCAAATTCAAAAACTGCCTGTTCAAACATATCCGTATCATAAAACACCTTTGCATAGCAGCAAGGTCCTGTCATAACGGGAATCATCTGTGGTCTTGATGCAAGCGTTGAACCGACCGCATTTTCCTCATAACCGTCACTTTTATAACAGGTTCTAAGCAATAAACCCCACGCGCGGCGTATTCTTTCATCATACCTGCCGTATCTTCTCGCAATATAATCGTTAAGCCACAAATTTAAAGGAATCGGTTTATCGGCGGTCAGCAATTCAAACTGAAGGTCATAAACAACAGGATTCTGCTCTATACCCTCCATAAACATACCCGTGCCGACAACGTTTGCACCTGCATTTTTCAGTTCATAATATCTATTTTTACAATGCAATTCCAGCTTGCCCTGCATTGCATTTTTACCGCCGAAATTATGAAGCATACCCGAAACAACGGGATAGCCCCACATATTGTCATTAGCAGGTGTTTTTGATGAATTCAAATCCAGAATAAGCAGCTTATCCTTATCAACTGCCTGAACAATATACTTTCTCATTGTCCACGCCTGCATTACCCAAACAGACTTACTGTCAAACTCGGTATAAAGACTGCTTATGGTTTTGCCGACTGCGTTAAGATAACGCTTTGTTTTTTTCGGCGGAGTGCCCTCGTGAAACGGGTCGCAGGCAATATAATGATAACAGCCCATAAGCTCTTTGAGCTTTTTAAGATAAGTCATTCCGTAAGTTTTAAAGAACGGGTCAAGCGGGTCAATCTGAGCCGTTTTCGGAAATCCGCACCAACCACGCTGCATAAGAATTTTTACTTTCGGGTATTTCTTTTTAAGTTCAACGGGAACATGACCCGAAAATCCCTGCTGAATCGGATACATTCCGAATTCGACATATCTGTTTAAAATCTTTCTGCCGAGTTCGAGACGCTCATAAACATACTTTTCACTTTTCGGCGGAATGTAGCCCATAATATTCGTCATCAGCTGCCACGCCCAGAAAGCAGGACCTGAAACAGAACTCAGTGCATCTTCTTTAGAAAGACCGAGTTCAAGCAATGTTTCGTACAAAACAGCCTCACTACCCACCACGGCAAGCGGCATATTGATACCGTTCATTGCCATAAAGTCAATTTCTTTTTCCCAGCGCTCAAAATCCCACCAGCACATAGAATAATTAAGTGTGCAGTAGTTCATATACACTCTGAATTTCTGATGAATTATCTTTTTATATTCGCCGCTGAACATTACTAATTTATCAATATTAATTTTTCTGTTGCCGCACCACGAAAGCTGAACATTGCAGTATTTTTTAAGATAGCAATATATACCATGAAATGCCGAAACATAATTATTTGCAGTAATATTCACAACGCCGTTCTGAGCAGTAACAGCAAAATAATCGGTGCTGCTGCCATTCAGTTTTACATTAAAACTATTTTCAAATTCAGGCAGATTCCTTTTCAAAAATCCGCTTATTACATTATCCATAAACTACCCCTCAAGTTTAATGATGATACCCTTTCTTTTACCGAGTTTATATGTTTTAAACATATTTTTGATTTTTTATCCGACTTGCCGAAACGGATTTCACTTGCCTTTTTCGGAACAAAACCAAGCAATTCAATATTAAAATCAAGTTCAAATTTCTGCCTGCCGAAATCAAAATTATAAAGGCAAACAAGTGCACTGTTATTTTTCAGATATACTGTTGAAAGAACGTTTTTATTATTTGTTTTAACAGGATTTTCTGAATGCCAGTAACCGAGCATTTTACTGTTTACAATATCAAAATCATCCCATATTTTATACATCTGAACAGCGTTCGTATGACCCCAACCGAAGCGGTTATTCATTGCATAAAGCATACCGATATAAAAATCACCGCCGCCCTCAAGCATCTGCCCTGTTAAGCCGTAAGGAATACCGCTGACTTCTGCAAGCATATATTCAGGTGAATATTTTTTATAGAAAAAGCCTTCACCAAGCCATACACTGTCAAGAAACGGCAGTATTTCAGTGTATAAATTCATACAGCTCACATCACCTGCACGCGGCTCTTCATGATTCCACATATGCATATCAATAAGCCCGTCGGTTTTGGAAAGAACCTTTTTTGCCCTTTCAAGCGTTGTTCTGTCAAGCGAGGTATCGTCAATATAGATACCTTTTATGCCGACATTGTCAACAAGCCAGTTGAGACCCTCAATATAGTAATTATCAAGCCTTGTATCGGGGCGCACGATAAATGAAATATCGTGGTCGTTTTTATACTTGCCGTGCTTATATTTTACAAACCAACCGGGGATAATATCCTCGCCGAAATTGTCCACAAGCCACTGCGGCTTTTCTTTCTGCCACGAATGGCTTACACCTTTTTTTCGCAAAATAATTTCATCGCCGAGCGCCTTATAAACAAAAGTTTCAGCCATATGGTTGCTGTGCTCACGCTCAGTGTAATATAGCTTTATGCCGATTCCCTTTTTCTTTGCATAATTTACGGCGTTTTTAAGTCTGTCTACCTCATAAAACGGGTAATTGATAAACGGCATAATCATATTTCCCTGGTGGAAGGTGACATAATTCAGACCGTTTTTCTCTGCCGTATCAATTTCCTTTATCTCATCCTTAAGTGCATTATTATGACTGTATCTTACGGTAAATGCCTTTTTATAATCAATCGGTTTAAGCGGAGTAAAATGAAGTTCAAAAATGAAATTTCTTGTTTCATCTGTTTTAAAATCAAATTTTCCCGTAAAGGCTGACAACTTTACGCATTTTTCCTGCACATCAACATTTATTCCGCCCCTGCCGCAGTTATCCCATGTTGTTTCGGGAACATTAAGCGGTAAATTTTTATAAAAGATGTTGACCAGCGGACGCCTGTAATTTTCTGCTTTGAATTTTGCACGCATACCGCAGTTGACCGTGCCGATAAAAATACAGTCCTGCTGTTTATCATTATCCCACTTAAAATCAAGATTTTCTGCCTTTGACGCTCTGTGACCGAGGCCGTGCATAAGATTTGAACAGTCTTTATTTATGTAAAAATCAAGCGAAACATTATCTGATGAAAAATCGTGTTTCGGTGTAATTTTAACTGAATATTCCATAACACCGTCATATCTTAACACTGACGAAATTTCAGCAGAATAGTCTGTGCAGTCACTTTTCGTTAAGCATTCAATTCTGTTATTGAATTTTGTAATTTCAGTTTCACCGTTCGGAAGCGTACTGCCCTCAATTACAAATTCGCAGGGCTTTGCAAAAAGTTCTTTCTGAACCGACTGCTCAACCTCTATTGCCTCACTGTAATTTGAATAAACCTGAACAGGAAGTCCGTTTTCACCAAGGCAAATATCTCTGCCGAGGATTTTAAGCACATTGCCGTTCGCATCGGGTGAAATGTACGGCGCAACAAGTGAATCATCAATACACATATCCGAATTAAGCCATTTAAGGCGTGAAAGAGTATTTATATCATTATAGCCGTTATTTTCAACAGGACTTGAAAGAATATGAAAAAGCAGATTCACCGAAACAGTCTTTTTTTCAGTAACAATAGTTAATGTTTCATTTTCTTCTCTGTTTCCTATTTTATCAGCCTCGACAGTAAAAAACAAGGGCTGGATGATGCCTTTTTTTTACGGCAACAGTCTGTTTTCTGCTTTTGCCGAATTTATCTCTTACATCGGTATTGATGCAGGATATTTTCAGATTTCCGTCATATTCAATACTTTTTATAACATCATCTGCATCACTGACAGCCGCAAGCTGAAAAACAAAAACTTCATTTTCTGACATAATGAGTTCTGCCTCAGAATTTATTTTATTTTTCTCATTCAAAATACTTAAATCTTCAAAATGAATAATTTTATCACTTCTGTCAAATAAATATAAATTCATAATTCTACCTCGCATT
>CABUAS010000021.1 GCA_902489595.1 uncultured Oscillospiraceae bacterium
TTAAAAGAAAAAGTGATTTTCTTAAACTTATGTAAATGAACAGACGGTCGGTTTTAAGCCGTATAGTATTCAGCCGGGGAGTTTCGGTATGGAAAAAATCACAAGCAAAAGCAATGAAATGATAAAAAATGTTAAAAGGCTTTTCACCTCTCGTAAGGCACGGTTTGAAAAAAATCAATTTGTTCTGGAGGGTGCAAGGCTTTGTTTTGATGTTTTCAATTCCGATTACAGGGTTATTTGCTTTTTGGTTACCGAAAAGGCATACGAAAAGTATGAGGCAGAATGTAACAGAATGATTGAAATTTCGTCAAAATCATTTTTGATTACAAATGACATTGCTTTAAAACTTGCCGATACCGAAAACACGCAGGGAATATTTGCCGTTTGCGAATTTCTGAGTAATGATTTTAAGATAGAGAAAAATAAAAAATATATTGCACTCGATTCTTTGCAGGATCCGTCAAATCTCGGCGCAATTATCCGCACTGCCGAGGCGCTCGGCATAGACGGCGCAATCTGCTTTAACTGCTGTGATATTTATAATCCGAAAGCACTTCGTGCATCTATGGGCAGTATTTTAAGACTTCCCGTCATTATAAGTGAAAACCTCTGCGCAGATATTGAAAATATGAAAGCAGACGGTTTTTCGGTTTATTCTGCCGTACCCGACAGTTCGGCGAAAGATATTACAAAGATTGATTTTAACAAATCATCTGTTATGATTATCGGCAATGAGGGCAATGGCATTTCCGACGAGGTTAAAAAATGTTCAACAGACCTTGTTACGATAAATATGCTCGGCAGGGCAGAAAGCCTTAATGCTTCAATGGCAGGTGCTATTGCGATGTGGGAGATGCTCAGGGGTAACTGATATATGATTTCTGAAAATGCAGTTTATTGGATATGGCTTGCCTGTGCGCTCGGCGAGGGCTCAAGAATTAAAGAAATCGTTGATGATTTCGGCGGTGCAAAGTAACTCTATAATGCCAACATTATGGAGTGGCGTATGAGCAGTGCGCTTGTACCTAAACAGGTTGACAGGCTTGAAAAAACAGAAATATCCGAGGCTGAAAAAATTATAAATATCTGTAAAAATAACGGCTGGCAAATCATTTGCTTTGATGATGATAACTATCCAAAAAGGCTGAAGGATATTCCCGACCCACCTGCAGTTCTGTATGTTGACGGTGATTTGCCTGATATTGACAGCAGTGTTCTTATCGGCATAGTCGGCACACGAAAGGCGAGCGATTACGCAATCAAATGTGCAGATGTAATGAGCCGGGGAATCTGTCAGGGCGGCGGAATTGTTGTGTCGGGCGGTGCGCTTGGCGTTGATACTGCTTCACATAATGGTGCAATAATCAGCGGCGGCAAAACGATTGCCGTTCTCGGCTGCGGACTCGGTACAAATTACCTTATGGAAAACAAGCCGCTTCGTGATGCCATCAGCAAAAACGGCGCACTTGTTACCGAATATCCACCGTTTGCAAAAGCGTCAAGATATACCTTTCCGCTTCGCAACAGAATTATAAGCGGTCTTTCGCTCGGCGTTCTTGTTGTTGAGGCAGGCGTGAAAAGCGGCAGTCTTATTACGGCGAATCATGCACTTGAGCAGGGCAGAGATGTTTATGCCATTCCGTGCTCCATTCTTGAAAGCAATTTTGCAGGCACAAATAAATTGATCAGTGACGGTGCGTCTGTTGCTCTTAATCCCGTTGACTTGCTTTATCCGTATGCCGAGGAATACGGGCTTGATTTATCACGTGTGCAGACTGCATTTGAAATTGCAAATAATACAAAAATCAAAAGAGTAAATTCTGCGGCAGACGAAAACAGTATTTCATTTGAAAATGTTTCAAAAACGAGGGAAATCAGAGAGAAAAAACGTCAGATTTCCGTTAATCTTACAGGTGATTCAAAAACTGTTTTCAATGCGCTTACAGATGAATTTACACAGTTTGAAATAATCGCCGATAAATGCGGCATAAGCGCCAACAGTGCAATGTCTGTTCTTACAATGCTTGAAATGAGCGGACTCGCCGAAAGTGTGGGCGGCAAACGTTATAAACTGAAATAATTATCCAAGGCAATGAACAGTAATTTTAACAGCGGTTTAAATTATGCCTTGTTGCCGATTTGAAAGGAATTAACATATATGTCAAAACTTGTAATTGTGGAATCACCGGCGAAAGCCAAAAATATTAAAGGTTATCTCGGAAAGGGTTATGATGTTGTAGCGTCAATGGGTCACGTTCGTGACCTGCCTGCAGCACGTCTTTCCGTTGATATAGATAATGATTTTGAACCTAAATACGCAGTGATTAAAGGCAAAGAAAATTTTGTTAAGGATTTAAAGAAAAAGGCAGACAGTGCCGATTATGTTTATCTTGCAACCGACCCTGATAGAGAGGGAGAGGCAATCAGCTGGCATCTTGCAACACTGCTCGGCCTTGATTTGAATGATAAAAACCGTGTAACCTTCAATGAAATTACAAAGCACGGTGTTACGGATGGTATGGCTCAGCCGAGGTCTATTGATATTGACCTTGTTGATGCTCAGCAGGCAAGACGAATTTTAGACAGGCTTATAGGCTATAAGCTTTCACCGTTTATAAGCCAGAAAATAAGACGCGGTCTTTCGGCAGGTCGGGTTCAGTCTGTCGCACTCCGTCTTGTAGTTGACAGGGAAGAAGAAATCCGTGCCTTTGTTCCGCAGGAATACTGGTCAATCGACGCTAAGTTTACAAATCCGCCGAGCAAAAAGGTTTTCGATGCTGCGATTTACAGTAAAGACGGTGAAAAACTTAAAATCACAAGCAAAGAGCAGAGCGACGCTGTTCTTGCCGACCTTGAAGGCGGTACTTATACGGTATCATCTGTAAAAAAAGGAACAAGAAAGAAAAGTCCTACTCCGCCGTTTATAACCTCAACACTTCAGCAGGAGGCTTCAAGACGCTTGTCTTTTCAGGCAAGAAGAACGATGAAAGCTGCGCAGGAACTTTATGAAGGTCTTGATGTTGCAGGCCACGGCACAATCGGTCTTATCACTTATATGAGAACCGATTCGCTTCGTATTTCCGACGAGGCAAGAGCGGCGGGCAATCAGTATATTGCCGATACCTACGGCGAAAAATATCTTCCGAAAAAGCCGAGATTTTTTAAATCAAAAGGTAATGTGCAGGACGGTCACGAGGCTATCAGACCGACGATGCCGAGCATTACACCCGATTCAATAAAAGGCTCACTCACAAATGACCAGTATAAGATTTACAAACTTGTGTGGGAACGCTTTATTGCATCACTTATGGAAAACTGTCTGCAGGAAACCGTTAAAGTAGAGATTTCTTCAGGCGATTATGTGTTCACGGCAAGCGGCTACACAGTTAAGTTTGACGGTTTTACCGTTCTCTATGAAGAATCAAAAGACGATGCCAAGGGCGAGGATTCTGTTGCTTTGCCGCCTCTTGCAGTCGGCGATGAACTGAAACTTAAATCAATTCTCGGCAATCAGCATTTCACACAGCCGCCTGCAAGATATACAGAGGCAAGCCTCACAAAAGCACTTGAGGAAAACGGCGTCGGCAGACCGTCAACCTATGTAACAATCACCTCAACAATTGTGGCAAGAGAATATGTTAAGCGTGAGGGCAAGCAGTTTGTTCCTACCGAACTCGGCGAGGCAGTTACAAATCTGCTTAAAGAAAAAATGCCGAATATCGTTAATGTTAAATATACTTCAAAAATGGAAGAAGATTTAGACCTGATTGACAGCGGCGATAAAAATTATAAAGATATGATTCATCTTTATTATGATGAATTTGAAAAGCCGCTTGAGCAGGCGAAGCGTGATATGCAGGGCGTTAAAATTAAACTTAAAGAAGAGGAAACAGACGAAATCTGCGAAAAATGCGGCCGCAATATGATTATCAAGGTCGGCAGATTCGGCAAATTCCTTGCGTGTCCGGGCTATCCCGAATGTAAAAATACAAAGCCGCTTATTTTCAAAACAAAGGCAAAATGCCCCGAGTGCGGCGGCGACGTTATCGAAAAGAAAACTAAGCGTGGCATATCCTTCTATGGCTGCTCAAATTACCCCGAGTGTAATTTTATGACGTGGGATTTGCCGAGCGAAGAGGTTTGCCCGAAATGCGGCAAATCATTGTTCAGGAAAAAAGGCAATGTTCTTTACTGCCCCGATGTTGAGGGCTGCGGATTTACAAAGCCTGTTCCGAGAAAAAAGAAGAGTGAAGAAAATTAATGAAATTTAAAGTTATCGGTGCAGGGCTTGCAGGCGTTGAGGCGGCATGGCAGATTGCCGAGGCAGGCTATAATGTAATTATTGCAGAGCAGAAGCCTGCTAAAATGTCACCTGCTCATAAAAGTGAATATTTTGCAGAACTTGTATGCTCCAATTCTTTAAAGGCAAGCAGGCTCGAATCAGCCGCAGGTCTTTTAAAGGAAGAAATGGCAATGCTTGGCTCACTCACTGTGCCTGTGGCAAGAGAATGTGCAGTTCCTGCAGGCGGTGCGCTTGCCGTTGACAGAGATGTTTTTTCAAAAAAAATTACCGATAAAATTAAAAATCACCCGAATATAGAAATTGTTTACCGTGAGGAAGAAAGCATTGATATTTCCGATGACCTTGTTACAATAATTGCAACAGGACCGCTGACTGACGGTAAAATGAGCGAGGCAATTAAGGCGGTGTGCGGTGATTATCTGTCTTTCTATGATGCCGCCGCACCGATTGTAACTGCCGAGAGTGTCGATTTTAATATTGCTTTCGGTGCATCAAGATACGGCAGGGGCGGTGAAAGCGACTATATAAACTGCCCGTTCAATAAAGAGCAGTATGAAAAATTCATCAGTGAGCTTGTTAATGCCGAGGGCGCAGTCGTTCACGATTTTGACGTTTACGAAGGCTGTATGCCGATTGAAAAACTTGCAAAAAGAGGGCTTGACGCTCCCCGTTTCGGACCTATGAAGCCTGTCGGACTTACCGACCCAAATACGGGGCACAGACCGTGGGCGTGTGTTCAGTTAAGGCGTGAAAACAGTGCAGGGACAATGTTTAATCTTGTAGGTTTTCAGACGAATCTGAAATTCGGTGAGCAGAAAAGAGTTTTTTCAATGATACCCGGTCTTGAAAATGCAGAATTTGTAAGATACGGCGTTATGCACAGAAATTCTTTTCTTGATTCGCCGAGAGTTTTAAACAGTGATTTCAGCCTGAAAACGCATTCTAATGTGTTCTTTGCAGGGCAGATAACGGGCGTTGAAGGGTATATGGAATCGGCTGCATCGGGCATTATGGCAGGAATAAATGCAGTTCGCTTTGCCGAAAACAAGCAGACGCTAACATTGCCTGAAACAACAATGATAGGTGCTCTGTCAGGATACATAAGTGATGAAACCGTTAAGAATTTTCAGCCGATGGGCGCAAATTTCGGCGTGCTTCCGCCGATTGAGCCGAAAATCCGTGATAAAAAAGAACGCTATGCAAAAATTGCCGAAAGAGCAGTAAATGCGTTAAGAGAGATGATAGATAAATGAAAATTATAGTTGATGCGTTCGGAGGAGATAACGCCCCCCTCGAAATCATAAAAGGCTCAATGCTCGCCGTTGATGAATTCGGCGTTGATATAATTCTTGTCGGCGATGAGGATAAAATCAACGAGTGTGTAAGCAAAAATAAAATCACTCTGAAAAACACCGAAATTGTCGATACAAAAGGCGTTATAACTATGAACGACGATGCTAAGTCTGTTCTTAAAGCAAAGGCTGATTCAAGTATGGGCGTAGGTTTTAAGCTGCTTAATGAGGGCAGGGGCGACGCTTTTGTTTCGGCAGGCAATACAGGCGCAGTTACAGTCGGTGCAACGCTGATTACAAAAAGAATTAAAGGTGTTAAAAGACCCTGTATTGCAACTATTATGCCGAGTGCGAAAAAGCCTTTTATGATGATGGACTGCGGCGCAAATGCAGAATGCAGACCTGAATTTTTATATCAATTCGGCAAGCTCGGCAGTCTTTATATGAAGCATATTATGAAATATGAAAACCCCACCGTGGCGCTTGCCAATAACGGCGAGGAGGAAACTAAGGGCACTCCGCTTGTTAAAGAGGCTTATCAACTTATGAAAAATGCCGATTATAATTTTATCGGCAATATTGAGGGACGGCAGATACCGTTCGGCGATGCCGATGTGGTTGTGGCAGACGGCTTTACGGGCAATCTTATACTTAAAATGTATGAGGGCGTTGCCAAGGTTCTTATGAACGGTATCAGCGGAATTTTTAAGCAGAATATTTTTACACTGCTTGCCGCTGTCGGCGTTATGGGCGGTATCAAAAAAATGAAAAAGCAGTTTGATTATAAGGAGTACGGCGGTGCAGTTATGCTCGGCGTTAAAAAGCCTGTTGTAAAATCGCACGGTTCTGCCGATGCAAGAACATTTAAAAATGCAATCAAGCAGGCAGTCTGGTTTATTGAAAATGATTTTATAAAAGAAATTGAGAAAGCGTTTGATACTGATGAACAATGATTTCGGTTTTGTGACAGAGGAAATTGAATATAAAGTAAAAGACAGGGCACTGCTTGAAAAGGCAATCGGCTACACATTTAAAGACAGAAGTTTGCTTGAAGAGGCACTGACCCATTCAAGTTATGCAAACGAGAGCAACCGAAATCTTGTCTGCAACGAGCGAATGGAATTTCTCGGCGATTCTGTGCTGTCGGTAGTATCGGCTGAATTTCTTTTTAAAAAATTCCCCGATATGCCCGAGGGCAGTCTTTCAAAACTCCGTTCCAGCCTTGTCTGCACTGCAAGCCTTTCGGGCTTTGCAAGGCAGATTAATCTTGGTTCTTATTTAAAACTCGGCAAGGGCGAGGCTTTAAGCGGCGGCAGTGACCGACCGTCAATTCTTGAAGATGTTTTTGAGGCGCTTATTGCCGCAGTTTATCTTGACGGCGGACTCGAG
Source organism: uncultured Oscillospiraceae bacterium (assembly GCA_902489595.1). GTDB lineage: Bacteria > Bacillota > Clostridia > Oscillospirales > Acutalibacteraceae > Eubacterium_R. The sequence continues at coordinate 6,985 of CABUAS010000021.1, forward strand.
GCGGCAAAAAAACACATTACTCATTTTCTTGAGGCTGAACTTCAGAATCATCAGATTAATTTTAAAGATTATAAATCACGTCTTCAGGAGTTTATTCAGCAGAATCCCGACGGAATTCTGATTTACAGAATAACGGGTGAAAGCGGTCCCGACCATGATAAAATGTTTGAGGCTGAGGTTTGCTTTGATTCAACTGTTATCGGCAGGGGCAAAGGCAAGTCCAAAAAGCAGGCAGAGCAGGAGGCTGCAAGAGAAGCTTTGCAGTTGATGGGATTATGAGAAAAGGCAATATTTCGATTTTCGTGCCTCATATCGGCTGCCCCCACAAGTGCTCATTCTGCAATCAGAATACAATAACTGGGCAAAACGATGTCCCAACCGCAAAGAATGTTGAAACTGCCGTAAAAACAGCGTTGAAACAAGACGGTTTTGAATATGAAATCGCATTTTTCGGCGGTTCGTTCACTGCGATAGACAGGCAGTATATGATTTCACTTTTGGAATCGGCACATTGTTTTGTTGAAAATGAAAGCCGAGTAACCGGTATCAGAATTTCCACAAGACCTGATTATATCGACAATGAGATACTTGAACTTCTTGAAAAATACGGCGTAACTTCAATAGAACTCGGCGCGCAGAGTATGAACGACAATGTGCTGAAAATGAATATGAGAGGTCACACCGCCGAAGATGTGAGAAAAGCATCACGTCTTATAAAAGATTACGGTTTTGAGCTTGGTCTTCAGATGATGACGGGTCTTTACGGCTCAGACGATGAAATAGATTTATTTACGGCAAATGAAATTATAAAATTAAAGCCCGATACAGTCAGAATTTACCCCACCGTTGTGCTTGAAAATACATATCTCGGCTCGCTTTATAAGGCAGGCAGATATATTCCGAATGATGTGCAGAAATCGGTTGAAATCTGTGCAAAAATCGTGCCGCTGTTCAATAAAAACAATATTAAAATTATAAGGCTCGGTCTGCACGCATCTGACGATGTTAAAAATAATATGCTTGCAGGCGGTTATCACCCGTCTTTGGGTGAGCTTGTAACATCAAAAATTATGCTTAATGAAATTTTATTGCATAAACCCGGTAATTATACCGTTTACATAAATGAAAAATCCGTTTCAAAATTAATTGGAAATAAAAAGTGCAACCTTACTGAACTTAAAGAAAAAGGTTACACGATTGATATAGAATTTGATAATAAAATGAATCCTAATGAACTGAAAACAGAGGAAAAATTATGGTTTTAAGAACACTTGAAATGCAGGGCTTTAAGTCCTTTCCCGATAAAACTGAACTGAATTTCGGCAAGGGAATAACTGCCGTTGTAGGGCCTAACGGTTCGGGCAAAAGCAATATCTCCGATGCCGTTCGCTGGGTGCTCGGTGAAACTTCGTCAAAAAATCTGCGTGGCTCTAAAATGGAGGATGTTATTTTCGGCGGCACTTCAACCCGAAAGGCTCTCGGTTTTGCTCAGGTTCAGCTGACGCTTGACAACAGCGACCACGCTTTAAAGGACAAAGGCGAAATCGTTACCGTTACGCGCCGTTATTACAGAAGCGGTGAAAGTGAATATAAAATTGACGGCGAAATCGTAAGGCGTCGTGACATTCACGAGCTTTTTATGGATACGGGTCTTGGCTCAGACGGCTATTCAATGGTCGGTCAGGGCAAAATTGACTCGATTATTTCCGCCAAGAATGAGGACAGGCGTGAGCTTTTTGAAGAGGCGGCAGGTATTTCACGTTTCCGTCATAAGCGAACAGACGCCGAAAGACGCCTTTCACAGGCACAGGAAAATCTTGTACGACTGCTTGATATTCTCGGTGAGCTTGAAAACCGTGTCGGTCCGCTTAAAATACAGAGCGAAAAAGCTTCAAAATTTCTTGAACTTTCAGGCGAAAAGAAAACGCTTGAAATCGGTGTATGGCTCAGTAAAATCAATAAATTTACAAATGAACTCAGAGAGCAGGAGCGTAAAATCGACGCCGCCAACGAGTCTTATGAAATCTGCGAAAATGATTTAAAGAAAATCGAAAATGAAATCGAAGAAGTGCTTGCAGGCGTTGCAAAGATTAATACTGAGATTGAAGAAATCCGTCAGGGCGGTGCGCAGTTTGAAGAAGAGGCGCTCAGAAAAGACGGCGAAATTTCTGTTATTGAGGCAACCGTAAATCATAATAACGAAACGATTGAAAGACTTAAAAATGAGATTTCACTTGCAGATGAGGGCAATTCGTCAATAGACAGTCAGATTGCCGAAAAAGAGCAGTTTATTGCAGAAAGCAATAAAATAAGCGAAGAAAAAAGAGCAGAACTCGACGAACTGTCAAAGAAAGTTCAGAATCTTGTTTCGTCAAATGAAGAATTTTCAAAAGCGTCTGTTGAACTCAATCAGAAAATTACTGCTCTCACTTTAAAGCAGTCAGACTGCCGTGTTAAATGCTCGCAGGCACAGTCGAGTATTGACGAAATCAATTCCCGCTTTGAAGTTGTTGATGAAAATATTGCCGAACTTGACAGCGAAATTGCGGTTGAGCAGTCAAGAAAAGACGAAAATGATAAAAATTTAGAATTTTTAAATGAACGTATCAGCGAAAATAAAAACAGTTTAAATGGCTATCAGCTTAAATTAAAATCAAAAACAGATAATGCTGATAAATTAAAAGATATCCTTGAAAAAGAAAAAAGAACTCTTGCAGAAAAACAGTCAAAAGCAAGAATGCTTTCTGATCTCGAAAAGAATATGGAGGGCTATTCGGGCGCAGTTAAGGCAGTTATGAAGCGCGCCGAATCGAAGGCACTTTCGGGTATTCACGGTCCGCTTTCACAGCTTATTCAGGTCGATAATGAGTATTCAACTGCCGTTGAGGTTGCACTCGGCGCCGCTATGCAGAATATTGTTGCATCAACAGAGGCGGATGCAAAAAGAGCAATTTACTATCTTAAAGATAATCACCTCGGCAGAGCAACATTCCTGCCGATTACAAGCATAAAAAGCAGAACTCTCGATGAAACGGGTCTTGATGATAATTTAGGCTTTGTTGCCATTGCGTCTGACCTTGTTACGTGCGATAATAAGTATAAAGATATTGTAAGCAATCTTCTGTCACGTGTAGTTGTTGTTGACGATATGGACTGTGCAATCGGCATAGCAAAGAAGTATAAAAACAGATTTAAGCTTGTAACGCTTGACGGTCAGGTTATCAACCCCGGCGGTTCTATGACGGGCGGCAGCGGCGCAAGGGGCGCAGGCATTCTTTCCCGTGCGAATATGATTGAAGAATTGAAGGCGGAGGCGGCAAAACTTTCCGCCGAGGCGGATAAAATTTCTGTTGAATTCAAAATTGCTATGGAAGACGCCAATAAATGGGCGGCTGAAATGCAGGCAACCGAGGCTGAACTGCGCACTGCTAAGGAAGATTTAATCAGAGCAGAGGGCGACGGCAAACTTATTTCGGATAAGTTGATTTCACTTAATACTCAAAAGCAGAATCTGCTTAGCGAAAAAGACAATGCAAAGGGCAGAATTATGCTTTTTGAAAAAGCATATGAAAATGCACAGCAGGAAATTAAAGCGATTGAAAAAGAAATCGCCGACGCTGAAAGTAAACTTGCGTCTGTTTCGGGCAATGCACAGAATATAGCCAAAGAGCGTGAAGAAATAAGGACACAGATTGAAGAAATAAACCTCGAACTTGTTTCACTTGAAAGAGATGTTAACGCGGCAAAAACCGCCTGTGAAGAACTTAATTTAAGAAAGTCTACTCAAAGCAACAGAGTGAAATCAATCGAAGAGGAAATTGCACTTTATGTCAGAAGGAATGAATCACTGCAAAATGATATTGACGGTGTAAAAAAATCTGCTGAAGAACTGCGTGTCAAGGCAAATGCCTCTAACGAAGACATTAAAAATCATATTGAAAAAAGGGACAGCCTTGAAAAACGCTCGGGCGAACTCAGACTTCTTGAAAGAAATAAGGGTCAGGAGCGTGAAAAACTTTCGGGTGAAATAGTTCGTCTTGACGAGCGCAAAATTGCAATGCGCAAAGAGTATGACGAACTTAACGATATGCTTTTTGAGCAATACGAACTCACAAGACGTGAGGCTGAAAATCTGAATATCGTTATTGAGGATATGACCTCCGCTAAAAAAAGACTGCATGAAATTAAGGTTGCGATTAAAAATCTCGGCTCAATCAATGTCGGCGCAATCGAGGAATACAAGGAAGTTTCAGAGCGTTATGAATTTCTTAAAGAGCAGATAGATGATATTGAAAAATCAAAAGCGGAACTCGGCAGAATTATTGATGATTTAACATCTTCAATGAGTGAAAAATTCTTAACGCAGTTCAATAAAATCAACGAGGAATTTAAAATCTCATTTTCGGATTTCTTTGGCGGCGGCAAGGGTGAAATTATTCTTGAACAGCCGGATAACTGCCTTGAAAGTGCGATAGAAATTAAAATTCAGCCACCGGGCAAATCGGTACAGAATATCAATCTTTTCTCGGGCGGTGAGAAGTCGCTTGCCGCTATGGCACTTTTGTTCAGTGTGCTTAAAGTTACGCCTGCACCGTTTTGTATTTATGACGAGGTTGAGGCGGCACTTGATGACGTAAATGTTGAGCGTTTTGCAAAATATATGCGCAAAATGACTGATAAAACACAGTTTATATCAATCACCCACAGGCGAGGCACTATGGAAGAGGCAGACGTTCTTTACGGCGTTACAATGCAGGAAAAGGGTGTTTCAAAGCTGCTTGAACTCCAGAGTGCAGAGCTTGCCGAAAAGATGGGTCTTGAATAATTATTTTAAGAAATTTGGTGTTGATATGGGATTATGGGATAAATTCAGAAAAGGTTTAAGAAAAACACGTGAAGAGGGCATAACTGCTCAGATGGATCAGGTTATTGAATCATATGAAGAAATAACCGATGATTTGTATGAAGAGCTTGAAGAAATTCTTATTATGGGTGACGTTGGCTTTCCTACTGCCGAAAAGGTTATTAAAAGCCTGAAAAGCAAGGTTGAAAACGACAGAATTACAAGCGTAAAGCAGGTTCGTGAAACGATGAAGGATATTGTTTCGGGTGTCGTTTGGGGCGGCAGTTATTTAAGACTGCGCACCAAGCCGTCTGTTATTCTTGTTATCGGTGTAAACGGTGTGGGCAAAACAACAACAATCGGCAAGCTTGCTTTAAGATTAAAAGAGCAGGGCAGAAGCGTAATATTAGGTGCTGCCGATACTTTCAGAGCTGCCGCCATCGAGCAGTTACAGGTATGGGCAGACAGGGCAGAGGTTGATCTTATCAAATCTGCTGAGGGTTCGGACCCTGCATCGGTTGTGTTTGATACGATTCAGGCAGGCAAGGCAAGAAACAGTGACGTTATCATCATTGATACGGCAGGCAGACTTCATAATAAGAAAAATCTTATGGACGAGCTGAATAAAATCAGCCGTGTTATTGACAGGGAACTGCCCGATGCATCTAAAGAAGTTCTGCTTGTTCTTGATGCAACAACAGGTCAGAACGCAGTTAATCAGGCAAAAGATTTTAAAGAGGCGGCAGGAATTACAGGTATTATATTAACGAAGCTTGACGGCACTGCAAGAGGCGGCGTTGTGCTTGCAATTAATAATGAGCTTGATGTGCCTGTTAAATTTGTAGGTGTCGGTGAGCAGATAGATGATTTGCAGCCGTTTGATGCAGACGCTTTTGCGGCAGGACTTTTTGACGGAGATAAGGAATAATGGATTTTATATTAGCAACCAACAATATGAAAAAACTTGCAGAAATGCAAAGAATTCTTTCACCGCTCGGTATAAATGTTGTTACGGCAAAAATGCTCGGTACAGAACTTCCCGAAGTGGAGGAAAACGGTACAACTTTTGAAGAAAATGCAATGACAAAGGCAAAGCACGCCTGTCAGTTTATGAATATGCCTGCTATTGCAGATGACAGCGGTATCTGCGTTGATTATCTGAACGGCGCGCCGGGCGTTTATTCGGCAAGATTTTCAGGCGGTCACGGCAATGACGAGGCGAATAATGACCTTCTGCTTGAAAAATTGGATGGTGTGCCAATGGAGCAGAGAACGGCGTATTATGTCTGCGCTATCTGCTGTGTATTTCCGGACGGCAGGGAAATCACTGTAAGGGGCGAATGCCACGGTCATATCGGATTTGAGCGTGACGGCAGTGAGGGATTTGGCTATGACCCTCTGTTCATTATAAACGGCAGGGCATTCGGCAGATACACCGCTGAAGAAAAAGATAAAATCAGCCACAGGGGCAATGCTTTAAGGCTGTTAACAAAGGAATTGGAGAAAATTTTATGACATCAAAGGAAAGAGCACAGTTAAGAGCCAAGGCTAATTCGCTTGAGCCGATTGTTCAGATTGGCAAAGACGGCATTTCCGATAATTTAATTACTCAGCTTGATGATGCGCTTGATGCAAGAGAACTTGTAAAAATTCGTGTTCATCTTGAAACTGCACCTGAAAGCCCGAGGGAATTTGCAGATAAGCTTGCAGAAAAACTCGGTGCAGAGGTAATTCAGGTTATCGGCGGCGTAATTGTTGTTTACCGTAAAGCCGATAAAGAAAAAATCAATCAGAAAAAGCAGGAGCGTGCAAAGGCGGCAGGAAAGAAAATTCCTAAGAAAAAGGTAAAAATCAAAGGACTTCGCCAGAGGCAGAAAGAATTTGAAGATGCTCACCCGTGGGCAAAGTATAACAGACCGAACAGGGGCGACAGGCATTGAAAATAGCAGTATTCGGCGGTGCTTTCAATCCTGTTCATAACGGGCATATTAATCTTGCAAAAAAGTATATTGAGCTTTTAAATCCCGATAAAATGCTGATTATTCCCACGGCGAATCCGCCGCACAGAGATAATAATAATTTTGCGGCTGATTATCACCGCTTTAATATGCTCAGGCTTGCATTTGAAAATGAAAAAAATATTGAAATTTCAGATATAGAGTTTAAAATAGAGGGTAAAAGCTATACCTATAACACGGTTTGCGAAATAGAAAAGCAGTATGAAAATGCAGATATTTATCTTATCATCGGTGAAGATCAGTTTCTTTACTTTGATAAATGGTATAATTGGCAGGAGCTTTTGCAGAAAGTAACACTCTGCACTGCCGAGCGCAGCAAAGATGAAGCGTGCAAAATGAGAGCGTTTGCCGCAAATGTGCTTAATACCGATAAGTATATTCTTGCAGATTTTGATCCTGTTGTTGTTTCAAGCAGTGAAATAAGGGAAAAACTATATAATAATGAAAGTGTTGACCGTTTAATTCCCGAAAAGGTGTTAAACTATATTAATGAAAATGAACTTTACGGCAGAGAAAATAAATGAATATGAATCACTGATAAAAAGCAGGCTTTCAGAATATAGATACAACCACAGTATGAACGTGGCTGAGTCAGCCGTTTATCTTGCTGAAAAATACGGTGCAGACCGAGAAAAGGCGTATGTCGCAGGCATTCTGCACGATATTATGAAAGAAGAAAGCCTCCAAATTCAGCGGAAGTTTATTGAAAGTGACGGATATAAAATGACTGGCACAGAGCTTGCAGTGCCGTCTGTTTATCATCAGATGAGCGGTGCGGCTTACTGTAAAAAAGTGCTCGGTATTGATGATGACGAAATTATCGGTGCAATCCGTTTTCATACCACAGGCAAAGCAGATATGACACTGCTTGAAAAAGTGGTTTACACGGCGGATTTTATTTCTGCCGAAAGAAGTTACCCTGATGTTGATATTATGCGAAGGCTTGCAGATGAAAACCTTGAAAAAGCAATGCTGCATTCGCTTAAATATACAATAGGCAGTTTATCCGAAAGGGAGATACCCATTCACCCCGATACGCTGAACTGCTATAACTTTATTTTGGAAAATTATTTTGTAAAGGAATGAATATATGAATTCTCTTGAAATTGTAAAAACCGCCGTTAAAGCGGCAGACAGTAAAAAGGGCGAAGATATTCAGGTAATCGGAATAAGAGATTTGTCAATAATTGCAGATTATTTTGTTCTTGTTACGGGTGAATCTTCCACTCAGGTTAAGGCACTTGCCGATGAAATTGAGTTCAAACTGAAAGAAGCAGGCGAAGAGCCTCATCATATTGAGGGCAGGCAGTCAGGCTGGATTTGCCTTGATTTTTCAACAGTTGTAATACACGTTTTCTATAAGGAGCAGAGAGATTATTTCAAACTCGAGCGCCTTTGGGAAGATGGAGAAATATTAGATACACAAAAGTTTTTGGAGGACTGATTATGGAATATAATTTTAAAAAGATTGAGAAAAAATGGCAGGATATCTGGTATTCTCAGAATACCTTTGCCGCTAAGCAGGATTATTCATTGCCGAAATTCTACTGCCTTGTTGAGTTCCCTTACCCAAGCGGTCAGGGCCTGCACGTAGGTCATCCCCGTTCATACACGGCACTTGATATTGTTGCAAGAAAGAAAAGACTTCAGGGCTTTAATGTTCTTTACCCTATGGGCTGGGACGCATTTGGTCTGCCTACCGAAAACTTCGCAATTAAAAACCATATTCACCCTGCCGAGGTTACAAAGAAAAATGTTGCTCATTTCAAAGAGCAGTTACAGTCTTTAGGTTTCTCATTTGACTGGACAAGGGAAATCAATACCACCGACCCGTCATATTATAAATGGACACAGTGGATTTTCTTACAGCTTTTCAAAAAGGGTCTTGCTTATAAAAAGGAAATGGCAGTAAACTGGTGTACCTCCTGCAAATGCGTTCTTGCCAATGAAGAGGTTGTAAACGGCGTTTGCGAGCGTTGCGGTTCTGAAGTTATACGTAAAAATCAGAGCCAGTGGATGCTTAAAATCACCGAATATGCAGACAGGCTTGTTAAAGACCTTGATGATGTTGATTTTATTGACCGTGTTAAGGTTCAGCAGAGAAACTGGATTGGCAGAAGCACAGGCGCAGAGGTTGATTTCAAAACTACTCTCGGCGATACTTTAACCGTTTATACCACAAGATGTGACACACTTTTCGGTGCTACATATATGGTTATCTCACCTGAGCACCCGCTTATCGAAAAATGGGCGGATTCCATTAAAAATTTGGATGATGTTCGTGCTTATCAGGCAGAGGCAGCACGCAAGAGCGATTTTGAAAGAACAGAACTGAATAAAGATAAAACAGGCGTTAAACTTAACGGCGTTATGGGAATCAATCCTGTTAATGATACCGAAATTCCGATTTTCATTTCGGATTATGTTTTAACTTCTTACGGCACAGGTGCTATTATGGCAGTTCCTGCTCATGATACGAGAGACTGGGAGTTTGCAAAGAAATTTGATTTGCCTATTATTGAGGTTGTTGCAGGCGGCGAAGATGTTCAGACAGCACCGTTTACAGACTGTGCAACAGGCAAACTTGTAAACAGCGGATTTATTACAGGACTTTCTGTTGAAGACGCTAAAAAAGAAATGGTTAAATGGCTTACCGATAACGGTAAGGGCAGAGAAAAGGTTAATTTCAAACTGCGTGACTGGGTGTTCAGCCGTCAGAGATACTGGGGCGAACCGATTCCGATTGTCAAGTGTGATAAGTGCGGTTATGTTCCGATTCCCGAAAGTGAACTTCCGCTTGAACTGCCTAATGTTGAGTCGTATGAACCTACCGATACAGGCGAATCACCGCTTGCCAAGATGACGGATTGGGTAAATACAACCTGCCCTTGCTGCGGCGCACCTGCTAAAAGAGAAACAGATACTATGCCGCAGTGGGCAGGCTCATCGTGGTACTTCCTCAGATATATGGACCCTCATAATGATGAGGCGCTTGCGTCAAAAGAGGCACTCGAATACTGGGCACCTGTTGACTGGTATAACGGCGGTATGGAGCACACAACGCTTCACCTGCTTTACAGCCGTTTCTGGCATAAATTCCTTTATGATATCGGCGTCGTTCCGAATAAAGAGCCGTATAATAAGCGTACCTCACACGGTATGATTTTAGGTGAAAACGGCGAGAAAATGAGTAAGTCAAGGGGCAACGTTGTAAATCCCGATGATATCGTAGACCAGTACGGTGCAGACACAATGCGCCTTTATGAAATGTTTATCGGCGATTTTGAAAAGGCAGCGCCTTGGAATTCAGACTCCATCAAGGGCTGTAAAAGATTTATTGAGCGTTTCTGGAATCTTCAGGAAATCGTTGTAGACGGCGATGCTTATAGTGAAGATATTGAGGCACTTATGCACAAAACAATCAAAAAGGTTACCGAGGATATTGATAATCTTAAGTGCAACACGGCTATTGCCGCTATGATGACACTGCTTAATAAGATTTATGATAAGGGCAGTGTTACAAGAAAAGAACTTGAAACGATAACAATTCTTCTTAATCCGTTCGCACCTCACGTTACGGAAGAAATGTGGGATGTTATGAACTTCGGCGGAATGGTTAATGAGGCTCAGTGGCCTGAGTTTGACGAGGCAAAAACAGTTGAAAACACTGTCGAAATCGTTCTTCAGATTATGGGCAAAGTCCGTTCAAGAATGACGATTGATGTAAATATGCCGAAAGAACAGGTTATTGAACTTGCTAAAAAGGATGAAAAGATTGCTGCTGCAATCGATGGTAAAACAATCAAAAAGGAAATCTATGTTCCCGGCAAACTCGTAAACTTCGTTGCAGTTTAACTGTTCGGGCATTAGCAATGATTAAATAACGGTGCGTCGAGGACGCCGCACCCTACGGAATTGTAATAATGCTTTCGTAGGGGCGGATATCATCCGCCCGCTTGTTGGTGTATGATTATGTTGTAGGGGAGGGTCTCCGTGCCCTCCCGCAAAATTAAATAACCTAAAAACGGGCGGTGCACATCATTGTGCCCGCTCGTTTTTGTGTTTTTTCATACAATTATATTCATATTTTATATTGACTTTTTTTTACTTTACTTTACAATAAAGATTAAATGACATTATTTTCACATTAGGAGAACTGCTATGGCTAAAAAGAAAATCTACACTGTTGCAACATCTCATCTTGACACTATATGGTCTTGGGATTTTGAAACTACAGTCAGCAAATATATTTATAATACGCTTGTTGACAATATTGCGCTTTTCAAAAAATATCCTACATACACTTTTTCGTTTGAAGGTTCTTACCGCTATGAACTTATGGAAGAATATTACCCTGAACTTTTTGAAGAGATGAAGGAATATATTAAGCAGGGCAGGTGGAATGTCTGCGGTTCTGCTTATGAAAACGGCGATACAAACTGCCCGTCGCCCGAGGCTTTGTTCAGAAATATTCTTTTCGGCAATTCCTATTTTGATGAAAAATTCGGCAAAAGGTCGGTTGATATTTATCTGCCAGACTGCTTCGGCTTTGGCTGGGCGCTTCCGAGTATTGCTTATCACGCACATCTTATGGGCTTTACTACGCAGAAACTTGCCTGGGGCAGTGCTTACGGTATACCGTTTGATATCGGCAAGTGGTACGGTGTAGACGGCAATTACATTTATGCTTCCTGCAATCCGCACGATTATTATTTTACCTTAACCAAACTCCGTCAGTGGGATTTTGTTCAGAATAAACTCAAAGAAAATGAAAAATACGGTCTTGATTGGACTTATATGTTCCACGGTATCGGTGACCGCGGCGGCGCTCCTCAGGAGGCTACCGTAAAATATGTCGAAAACGAAATCAAGAAAAATGACAGCAGTGATATTGAAGTCGTTGCCGCAAGCGCCGATCGGATTTATCACGATATTGATGAAAAATTGCCGCAGGAGGTTAAAGACAAACTGCCCGAATGGAAAACAGAACTTGTTATGCAAAATCACGGTGTAGGCGGTTATACATCTCGTGCAATCGGTAAGCGTTGGAATGCAAAATGTCAGGAGCTTGGCGATGTTGCAGAGCGTGCAGGCGTTATGGCGTCTTATTTCGGCACGGCTGATTATAACGAAGAAGTGCTTGAAAAATCGTGGAAAAGAGCGATTGCACATCAGTTTCATGATGATACGCCTGGCACATCGGTTCAGCGTGCATATAAGCGTTCGTGGAATGATTATGCAATGTCAATGAATCAGTTTACAGGCGAGATTGATACATATTTATCTGCATTTTCTTCGCTTATGAAATCCGATTTTTGCCAGGGTACGCCCGTTATGGTTTCAAACAGCGTTGAGGCAGACAGAACAGGCACAGTTAAAGTAAGGCTCAGCAATATAAAAACGCCCTGCGTTCGTGTGTTTGACAATAACGGAAAAGAAGTTAAAAGTCAGGTTCTGTCTGTTAAAAACGGTGTTACGGAAATCCTGTTTATTGCCGATGTTAAATCGCTCGGCACAAGGGTTTATGATGTAAGACCGAGCAGTGAACCCTGTAAAGTTAGAAGCGAAATCTCCATTTCAGACAGTAAAATGGAAAATCAAAAATATATTGTTACCTTAAATAAAAACGGCGATATTTCTTCCATTCTTGATAAAACAGATGATGAAAGAGAGCTTTTAAGAAAGCCGATTATTTTAGGGATGTTTGATTACACAGGCTCAAAGGATTGGCCTGCGTGGGAAATGAATTTCGAAGAGGCAAACCGTGAGCCTGCAAGAAGTCCGATTTTATCATCAATCGAAATTGCAGAAAACGGACCTGCCCGTGTTGCGTTTGAAGTTAAGCAGACAGATAAAAAATCAACGTTTGTAAACTATATTTCGCTTGAAGATAACGGTCAGACCGTCAATGTTTACAGTGAAATTGAATGGCAGTCACTGCGCACAATGTGTAAAAACCGCTTTGCGCTTACTGCCGAAAATGAAAAGGCAACATTTGACCTCGGTCTCGGTGCTATCGAGCGTGAAAATATGAACGAAAAATTGTTTGAAGTGCCTGCACAGAAATGGGCGGATATTACAGATAAAAGCGGTGATTTCGGCATTTCAATTTTCAGCGAATGTAAGCACGGCTGGGATAAATACAATGATAATACATTAAGACTGACTGCAATTCATACGCCGAAGAAAAACTACAGAATCGACTCTATGCAGTCTATGATGGAACTCGGTATGAACAGATATTCGTTTGCCGTTTTCAGCCATAAAGGCAAAGTGGGTACCGAAACTCAGCTTGAGGCAAAGAAATATACGTATCCGCTTATCGGTGTTGCAATGGATAAGCACAGCGGCAGACTCGGCGCTGAGTATTCCTTCGGCGGCGTTTCAACAAACGATGTTATCGTAAGGGCAATCAAAATGCCGCATCATAATGCCCAAAGCGGTGAAATCATTGTCCGCCTGAACGAGGGCGCAAATAAAAATGCTGACGGTTTTAAATTAACTCTCGGTGAGGGCGTTGAGTCTGCAAGAGAACTTTGGGCATCAGAAGAGTATAAGGGCGAAGCAACGGTTGAAAACGGCTTCCTTGTAACCGATTTCAAACCGTATGAAATCAAAACCTTTGCACTTAAACTCAAAGAGCCGAGCGTTCGTGGCGAAAAAGTAAAATCAACACCGATTGCGCTTAGTTATGATGATAAAAACACACATATTCCCGAAAGACTTCTGCCTGAAAAAATTGTTACAAACGGCGTAGAATTTAAGATAGATAAAAATGCGTTTATGACCTGCAAGGGTCAGACAATCAAAGCCGAAAACGGCGGAAAAATTGCTCTGCTTATTGCATCAACATCAAAAGATATTAACGCAAAATTCCTTGTAAACGGCGAAGAAAAGATTGTAACAATTAATTCTTCGGAAGAGGCATTTGCCGCCTGGGATTTGTATGATTTGTTTGAAACTGCTTATGTTAAAAACGGCAGACTCGGTTATGAATTTACGCACAGTGTTGATGATAACGGCAACACCCGCTTTGCAAAGGGACTTTATTTCTGGGTAGTTCAGCTTGACGGCAGTGTTACACTTCCCGATAATCCCAACCTTGTTATTCTTTCTGCAAGTGAGGTTCAGTCACCTAATGCATCGCTCGCAACTGTGCTTTATGATGAGGTCGAAAAGCGTGAGTTCAGCTATACAATGAATTTCAAAGAAAAACTTTGGTATATTCATTCTAAATGCGTCTGGATGCTTAACGATAAAGATAATTTCCTGACGCATTGGAATAACGGCAGAAACGGAAAAAGAGTAGAACAGACGGGTAAGCGTGCCAAAACACGAACAGTAGAAACAGTAGGTCATTAAAATGAAGGATGAATTTATAAAAAATTGGACAACGTATAACGGAGGCGTTCCGCTTAACAGCGAAAAGGTACAGAGATATATTTCTGTTTTGCCGTCAGAGCAGCAGATAAGACTTGCCGAAAAGCCGTTTTATATGTTTTTCCATTTCGGAATGAATACGGCAACGGCAAGGGAGTGGGGAACTGCAACCGAAACTCCTGCTGATTTTACAATTAAAAAAATCAATGCAGACCAGTGGATAAAATGTGCAAAATCGGCAGGTGCAACAGGCGTTATTTTAACCTGCAAGCATCACGACGGTTTTTGCCTGTGGCCGTCTGAATACACCGATTTTTGTGTTAAAAACACAGAGTTTGACGGTGATATTGTAAAAGAAGTTGCACTTGCCTGCCAAAGAGCAAAAATGGATTTCGGCGTTTATCTTTCACCGTGGGATATGCACGAAAAAACATACGGCACAGATGCTTATAATGATTATTTCTGCAATCAGTTAACAGAACTTTTAACGAATTACGGCACAATAAACGAGGTGTGGTTTGACGGTGCAAAAGGTGCAAATGCCCGTGCGTTTGAATATGACTGGAACAGGTATTATGCTCTTATCCGCAAACTTCAGCCGAATGCAAATATTGCCATTTGCGGTCCTGATATCCGCTGGGTCGGCAATGAGGCAGGCAAAACAAGAAAATCCGAATTTTCCGTTGTTCCTGCATCACTCTGTATGACGGAAACGGTCAGCAAAAACAGTCAGCACAGCGAGGGTGACGCCGCTAAACTGCAAAAAATTACTTCGACAGATGAAAATCTCGGCAGCCGCAGTGTGCTTGATAATGCTGATAGCCTTGTGTGGTATCCTGCCGAAGTTGATGTGTCCATCCGCCGCGGCTGGTTTTATTCAAAAAATGAAAACAGAACGGTTAAAAGCGTTAAAAAACTGCTGAATATTTATATAAATTCAGTCGGAAATAACTGCACGCTTCTGCTAAATGTTCCGCCGACGGATAAAGGCGTAATTCATTTTAAAGACGCAAATCGGCTTAAAGAACTCGGCAAAAAAATCCGTGAAATTACCGAAAAACCGATTATTGTTCAGAAACTCGGTATGCTCGGTGAAAATGACGGTTATATTGATTTTGAGTTTGATTCCGTAAAAAAACTTAAATATGTCATTATCAGTGAAGATATTAAGTATTCACAGCGTGTTGAAGCCTTTGATATTTATATCAAAAAGCCAAACAGAAAATACAAAAAGATTTATTCGGGCACGATTATAGGCTCTAAAAAAATTGCAAAGCTGAAATCGAAAAAATGCATCGGCGCACGCTTTGTAATCCGCCAAAGCCGCAGCACACCCGTCATTAAAGAAATCGGTTTTTATGAATAGAAAGCAAAACAACCCGTCACCTACAGTGGCGGGCTGTTTTATTATCAGGTTGCGTATTATGAATTCTGATTTTATTTTATATAATCCATTTCAATTAATATCCATGCGGCAGGCTCAAATTCTCGCATATACTCTTCATCATTTGATTCATACATTCTTATGGCGTGGTCATAAAATGCGTCAAAATATTCCTGCCCTGAATAGCAGACTGATTTTAGAATTTCATATGGCGTAAGGTCTTTCAAAACAATCCACATAAGATTATCTTTCATTCCCTCAACGTTTCCTTTAAGAAATTCTTTGTAAATATATTTGAGTGTGTAATCGCCGTAATTCATTAAAAGATTATATTTGTCGGGGTTGGCATTAATATAATCATTCGGCGCAGAGGAATAAGCAATCTCTTTGTTATTCTCAATATCGGCAAATAGTTTTTCAATCGCCTTATCAGTATTAAAATTACTTGCTTCAATGGCTTTTGAAAAGTTATTCTTAATTAGTTGCTCACCGACAGTGCCGTGTATATCTTCAAAGTTATCAATAATTCCCTCGGGGAAAACTCTGTTCAAATCCTTTAAGAGCAGACCGCCGTCTCTCGGTTCCCAGTATTCTTTTAATGAAAACTGACCGTCGTCATCAATATTAAAGGTAATGGCGGCATATCCGGCACTTCCGCTTGTTTCATCAAGCAAATCATTATTGATGTCAAATTCACCGTAATTCCTGTAAACAAAAGCCGTAAGGCAGGTGCGGTCATTTTTATTATTTATACTGCCCATTTGAGTACGCAGTGTATAGTGACTTTCAATTTTGTACCGACCGTTAAGATATTTGCCGTTGTGGTAATTCAGTATTTCACGTGAAATGGCAGATTCAAGGTTATTTGTGTTGGGAAGCATTTCGTAAATTCTGGAGACTAACTATTAAAAGTCAAGTCTAAAAATAAAAAGATGTTGTAAAAAAACAA
>CABUAS010000022.1 GCA_902489595.1 uncultured Oscillospiraceae bacterium
ATAATATTAATTAATACGGCAAGCAAAATGACTGTTGCAATTTACGCTGCAAAATGATAAAATCTGTAATTATTGAGGTGATTCATATGCTTGATAAAAGAGGGGCAGGCGTGCTGCTGCACATAAGTTCAATGCCGTCGCAGTTCGGCGTAGGTGTTTTTGATGACAATGCCCGTCATTTTATAGACAGAATAAGCGATATGGGCTTTACTTACTGGCAAGTTCTGCCTTTTAACCCGACTGACAACAGTGGCAGTCCTTACTGCTCGCCGAGTGCTTTTGCAGGAAACTGGCTTTTCATAAATCCGCAGGGGCTGTGCGATATGGGGCTTGTGACAGGCGATGACGTTAAAAGCAATATTTATGACGGCTCACCGTACACCGCCGACTATGAATTTGCAGGCAGAAAAAGGCTTGAACTGCTGAAAAAAGCATTTTTGAATATTGATGAAAAACTTGCAAAAGAAATAAAAGATTTTGAAATTGAAAACCCATGGCTGACGGATTATGCAGTTTATATGGCGGTCAAGGAGCTTGAAAACGGCAAACCCTGGTGGGAATGGGATAAAAAATATGCAGATTATTTTGAGTGCATAAAAAATATTTATTCGTTTGAAGAACAATCCGCATTCTGGAAATTTGTGCAGTTCGTTTTCTTTAAACAATGGAACGAACTGAAAGAATATGCCAACAAAAAAGGAATTGCCGTTATAGGCGATATGCCGATTTACGTTGCCATGGACAGCGTTGACGTATGGTCAAACCTGCCGCTGTTTTTAATTGATGAAAAAACGCTGAAGCCCGAAAAAGTTGCAGGTGTTCCGCCCGATTATTTCAGCGAAGACGGTCAGCTGTGGGGAAACCCGATTTATGACTGGAATACTATGAAAAAAGACGGCTATTCTTGGTGGCTTTCAAGGCTTGATACTGCACTTACAACATATGATGTTGTAAGAATTGACCATTTTCGTGCTTTTGCAAGCTACTGGCAGGTTCCTGCCGATTCAGAAACGGCAAAAACGGGTGAATGGGTTGACGGACCTAAAATGGACTTTTTTGACAAGGTATTTGAAAAATTCCCGAACGCACCTATTATTGCCGAAGATTTGGGCGTTTTCGGCGACGATGTTGTTAAACTGCTTGAGGAGACGGGATTTCCGGGAATGAAAGTTGTTCAATTCGGCTTTGACCCGAATTCCGACTCAAGCCATCTGCCGCACAATTCAGTAAAAAACAGCGTAAGCTATGTCGGCACACACGACAACAACACGATTTTAGGCTGGCTGTGGGAAGCAAGCGAAGCCGAGCGCAGATTTGCTCTTGATTACATAGGTTTTGAAGGTGACAACTGGGGCGAGGGCGGATATTACAGCAAGAGTTGCCGTAAAGTGATTGAAACAGTTTGGAGAAGCAGTTCAAACACGGCAATCGTTGCATTTCAGGATATGTGCGGCTTCGGCTCTGATGCGAGAATGAATGTGCCCGGTGTTGCCGACAAAAACTGGCGTTTCCGTACCACTGCCGAAACGATAGATAATGTTGACGCCGCTTATTTCAGACATATAAATTCAATTTTCAGAAGAACAGGCAATAAATAATACGCCATTTGATTAACAAAACAAAAACTCCCTCATAGAATGTTATGAAGTTAAACTTCAAATTCTTTGAAAGGGAGTTTTGTTATGCCTGATAATCCAATTATTGATACAGGTGAAAGAAGAATAAATGAAGCCGTCTGCATTGACACAAAAAGAATTTATGACAGTTGTGTTTCAAAAGACTGCTTAGAAGATTTAAGAGTTACATTTTTCAACAAAAGCCAGAGGCTGATTGACGATGCGGTAACAATTAAATGCCGCGGTGCGGAAATTGCGTCTGTATCGATTGATGTTGAAGAAGTGCCGTTCAACAGAGGCTATTACAGTGTGGACATTACATTCTATTTCCGCCTGTTTTTTGACACCTTTGCTGCACCGTGCACAGCACCCGAATGTGCCGTAGGCTTTGCTAAATTCTGCAAAAAATGCATTCTTTATGGCTCTGACGGCAACGTTAAGGTGTTCACATCAAGCCTGCTTTCAGAAGAACTTGACTGCCCCGAAGCACCGCAGTACTCAAACCCTACCGCTAAGGTGCAGGCAGTTGACCCTGTAGTTCTTGCAACCGACGTTATTGATGCATGTGACTGCTGTGTGCCAATTTGCTCATCATTTCCGCAGAGCATTCTGAATAACATTTCTGACTCTATTCCGAGTGCAGGCTCATCAAGAGCAATCCTTGTAACTCTCGGTCTTTTCAGCATAATTCAACTTGAAAGAGATGTGCAGATGCTCATTCCTGCATACGACTACTGTATTCCGCAGAGAGAATGCGACTGCAACACGCAGAACCCCTGTGATACATTCCAAAACATCGACTTCCCCGTTGATGAATTCTTCCCACCTGAAAAAACAGGCGATTCGCCATGCGGCTGCGGCTGTGACGCAAATTCCGATAATGAGGAATAAAAAAACAGCCTCCCTAGTCAGGGGAGGTGTCACGATAGTGACGGAGGGGTAGTATATAGTGACAATGTTCTGTATCTCTCCCACAGTCACCTGCGGTGACAGCTCCCTCGTCAGAGGGAGCCTTTCTTTTAAACCTTCTGAATTTTTGAGAATTTAGCCATCAGCTTTTTGGTGCCTGCCTTATCAAAAGCAATTTCAAGCAGAAAATCTCCGCCCATTGCAGTTTTTGACAGAATTACGCCTGTACCGAATGCCTTGTGAACAACCGTATCGCCGACATTGTAATCAACATTGCTGTCAACCGCCTGCGCCTGAACCTGACCGAATTTATGTGCATTTTCGGTATTTGCCTTTTTCGGATTATTCTGTGTAATTGCATTGTTTTTTGAAGTGAATCCGCTTGAACGATTCATATTGTTATCCATTGTTATATCCTCCGTTACATGCATTGGTATTTCCCTGATAAAGCGGGACGCCATATTTCTGTTTGTAGTTCCGTAAAGCATTCTCTGCCTTGCGTTTATAAGATAAAGCTTTTCCTTTGCCCTCGTTACGCCTACATAAGCAAGCCTGCGTTCTTCCTCTAAATCCTCGTCACTGTAAATCGACTGATTGCCGGGGAAAATTCCTTCTTCCATACCCGGTATGAACACAATCGGGAATTCAAGACCCTTTGCCGAATGAAGCGTCATAAGCACTACTGCGTCATCTGTTTCGTTATACGAATCAATATCCGAAACAAGCGCAACATCTTCAAGGAATGACGATAAATCAAATTCCTCGTCTTCTTCCTGATACTTTATGAACATGGAAGAAAGTTCGCTGATGTTATTTTTCCTGTCCTCGGCAGTTTCGGGGTCTTCATCAAGGTAATCAAAATATTTTGTTTCGTCAAGAACCTCCTGAAGCAAATCAGAAAGACTCATACCCTCTTCAAGAAGTGCCTGAAAATGCTTTATCATATTTGCAAAGCCCATCAGCTTCTGCGCAGAACGCAGAGTTTTCTGAAATTCATCACTGCGCTCGCAAACCTCAAACGCAGAAATGCCGAGACCCGTTGCAATTTCAAGCACATTGGCAAACATCGTTTCGCCTATGCCCCTTTTGGGCACATTTATAATTCGCTGAAGCCTTACATTATCGGCAGGGTTGTTGATAACTGCAAAATACGAAACAATATCCTTGATTTCCTTACGGTCAAAGAATCTGTTGCCGCCGATAATTTTGTGCGGAATTCCGCTTTTGGTGAGTGTGATTTCAAGATTTCGTGACTGCGCATTCATTCTGTAAAGAATTGCGTGGTCGCTCATTTTTCTGCCCTTTGCAACATTTTTCATAATTTCATCAACTATGAAATCAGATTCGTCACGCTCGCTGTTTACGGTGTTAAGAATGATTTTTTCGCCTGCGCCTGCCGAAGTCCACAGGCTTTTGCCTTTTCTGTTTTTATTATTGGCAATAATGGCGTTTGCGCCGTCAAGAATATTCTGGGTAGAACGGTAATTCTGTTCAAGCCTTATAACCTTTGCGTTTTTATACTGCTGTTCAAAAGAGAGAATATTTTCAATCGTTGCGCCCCTGAAACGGTAAATGCTCTGGTCATCATCACCTACAACGCATATGTTTTTATAACCGCCTGCAAGCAGGGAAACAAGTATGTATTGGGCATGCGAGGTATCCTGATACTCATCTACCATAACATATTTAAACTGCTTCTGATAAAGTTCACGCACATCATCGTTTTCTTCAAGCAGCTTTACGGTATTGAAAATAATATCGTCAAAATCCATCGCATCGGATTTCAGCAATTCTTTCTGATAAAGTTCATAGCAATCGGCAATCTTAGCCTTTCGGTAATCGTTTGCCGACATTGATTTATATTCATCAGCGTCAATCAGACTGTCTTTTGCAGAACTGATTTCACTTAAAATGGATTTATGATGAATAATTTTATCAGTCAGCCCGAGTGATTTCTGGCAGTGCTTCATAACACGCTTCTGATCATCGGTATCATAAATTGTGAAGTGACTGCTATAGCCGAGCCTTTCGCCGAAGCGTCTTAAAATACGGGCACAGCAGGAGTGAAAAGTGAATGCCCATATACTGTTTGCCTCACTGCCGATTGCTCTTTCAAGCCTTTCACGGATTTCACCCGCCGCCTTATTTGTAAAGGTGATTGCAAGCACCTGCCACGGCTGTGCAAGTCCGCTTTCAACAATATGCTGAACACGGTTTACAAGCACCGTCGTTTTGCCCGAGCCTGCACCTGCAAGGATCAGAAGCGGTCCCTCTGTAGTTTCAACAGCAAGCTGCTGCATTTCATTTAAAGCCATAATTTTACCTTTCAATTTACAGTCAAAAAAAGGGTGTACACGACACCCTTTTTTAATTTTCAATAGTGTTACGGACGTAATTTAATATTTAACGGGAGGGCACAGAGGCCCTCCCCTACTAAACTACATTTCATTCAGCATTACCGAAGCAGAGTAAGCAAAATACCTGCTGCAACGGCAGAACCGATAACGCCCGATACGTTCGGACCCATTGCATGCATAAGAAGGAAGTTTGAAGGATTTTCCCTCTGACCCTCTTTCTGCGATACACGGGCAGCCATAGGAACAGCGGAAACGCCTGCCGAACCGATAAGCGGATTAACCTTACCTTTTGTAAAGATATACATAAGTTTACCGAAGAGCACGCCGCACGCTGTACCGAGCATGAATGCAATAAGACCAAGACCGACAATTTTAAGCGTATTCCAGTTAAGGAAACTTGCTGCCGACGTTGTTGCACCGACGGAAATACCAAGAAGAATTGTAACAATATTCATAAGTTCGTTCTGTGCCGCTTTTGCAATACGCTCTGTTCTGCCGCTTTCTTTGAGCAGATTACCGAGCATAAGCATACCGACAAGTGAGGCGGCATCGGGAAGAAGAAGTGAAACTACGATTGTTACAAGTATAGGAAAAAGAATTTTTTCAAGTTTTGATACGGGGCGGAGATTGCCCATAACAACCGAGCGTTCTTTTTTTGTTGTAAGAAGGCGCATAATAGGCGGCTGAATAAGCGGAACAAGTGCCATATAGGAATATGCCGCCACGGCAATAGCACCAAGCATTGCAGGCGCAAGCATAGAAGTTACAAAGATAGCCGTAGGGCCGTCTGCACCGCCGATGATAGCGATAGAGCCTGCCTCATTAGGTGCAAAGCCGAGTTTGATTGCACCTACATAGGTGAAGAAAATACCGAACTGCGCAGCCGCACCGAGAATGAAACTCTTCGGATTTGCAATAAGCGGACTGAAATCGGTCATAGCACCGATACCGAGGAAGATAAGCGGAGGATAAATACCCGCTTTAACGCCGAAATAAAGGAAGTCCATAAGACCCGGGGTACAGCCGACAAACTCGCCTCTGCCTCTGAGCAAATCAAAAAATCCGTTTAAATCGTGATACTGAACTGCAAGGTTTGCGCCGGGTATGTTTGCAAGCAGCATACCGAATGCTATAGGCACCATAAGAAGCGGCTCAAAGCCCTGTTTAATTCCAAGGTAAAGGAAAAACAAAGCAACACAAATCATTACCAGATTCAATATACCGCCGTCAGCAGTAAAGAAATATGCATAGCCTGAATTTGAGAAGATGCTGACAATTACTTCCCAAACGCCCTGAAGAATTTCTGTCATTATTATCTCCTCCTTTTAAAACGGTCTTGTATTATCAATATTTGCAGCGTTTGCCCATGGATTTCTGCCGCTTACATTCTTTTTCCTGATAGAGCGGATAACAACGTTTTTGCCCTCAAACTGCGCAATGGCAGCCGAAATAGCCGCAACAACCTCACCGCTTACACCGTCGTCAGCCGCAGGCTGAGCAGAAACGGGTGCGGCAGAAACTTCTGCAGGAGCAGGCGCAGGTGTGCGCATTTCTTCGGGAACAATTTCGCCGTTTTTAACCGCCTTTTTCTCTGCCTTCGCCTTAGCCCTGCGTGCTTTTCTTTCTGCACGCTTTTTTTCGCTCGCCTCAACTTTTGCGTTAATCTTAGGTGCAATCACACCGAAAAGTTGAAAAATCAATATCAAAAGGAATAGTACTGCAACAACGATTACAATACCTGCAATAACAACAGTTGCCGTAAATGTACCGCTTGTATCCGGTGTTAATTCCATTAAAATCGGACTCATTTAAAAACGCCCCCATTATCTAAAATCACAAATTAAAGTTATTATACTTTAAACAGGAAATTTTTTCAACAGTATTTTTAAATTTACGTGAAAATCGTTAATCTGTATAAATTATCTGCCAAAGTATTGATTTATTTTTGAAATAGTATATAATATATATATCTTATTATTTGTTCGGGGGTCTTTATTATGAAAAAAGAAACTCTTATAATCGCAATTTTTGTTGCGCTTATCATTTTGTGGATAACCGAAACGCTCGGAATGAAAAAAACGTCAAAACTTCTCGGAGGTGCCGTTGACATCGGTTTTGCTCTTTTAAGATAAAAAATTATAAAAATGAATGCTCCCGAAAAGGGAGCATTTTTTGTTGTAATAAATTCAAGCAGTAGGGGCAATTCACGAATTGCCCGTTATCGAATCCCTCCACCGCAAGCGGTCCCCCTCCCTTTAACAAGGGAGGCAAATAGGATTATTACTTAATAATTCCCCTGCCGGTCAGATAATTCATCACATTTTTATCATATGATTTGCTGAGAATGATAAAATCAGAATTCAGATAATGACTGTTTTCGTCAGAATTATACATATATGTTTCAACCTGTGACGGGGTCATCTTTCTGATTTTTTCGGCAAATTCATCAGGTGTATTTTCGTCAAGATAATAAATATAAATATACTGCTCATTTACAACATATTTATCATACAGATAATGATAAACCGTAGTCTGTAACAAAGCGTCAGTATCACTTCTTGCCTTGATGTCCTGTCTTAAAAGGCTGAAAAATTCGTCGTAATCATCAAGTGTGAAATAACTGTCTGCACTGTAAGACACGCCGTAATCTTCGGTATATTCCCACGAATCGTCATAGACTTCAGTATCTTCATAAGGTTCTTCAACTCTTGCAAAAAGAATTGAATCCTTGTTTAAATTGAACGGGAAAGACTGGTCAATATACTCATCTGTTTTTACAAGAGCAGCATATTCATCAAGCATATCACCGCAGAGTACAGAATAATGTCTTGTCACAGCTTTACCGTTTTTAAGATGATAAGTCAGTTTATAAGAAAAGAAACTGTCATCATAAGAAAATTCCTCATCAGGGTCATTATACTCCTCATACTTTTTGATAACCTCGTCGCTGAGCGCTTTCTGATGAATATTTAAAATACAGTCTATGCCCTCCTGCGATTCAAATTTTAATACAGAGGGTTTATCTTCACCATAATAATCAAAACCATTAAAAATATAATCAAAGTAATTGAAGTAATATGAATTGTCTACATAAGCGTAATTATCGGAGTTTTCGGTAAATTCAACAGACTGAATTTCATCAGCAGACGGCATATAATCAACATAGCCGACTGCTTTGGGCAGTGTCTGAACGCCGACTGCAAATGCGATTGAAACTAAGCAGGCAACAACACAGGTTATATCTGTATTTTTTGTAAACGCTTTTTTGTTGAATACTGCGCAGAAAATAACCGTAACTATAACACAGCACACAACACCTATAATAATTTTAAAATAAAGCGGTTTGTAAAATGCTGAAAATGCAGTCATAAACACACCGACGTCAATTACAAAAAGCAGCAATGCAGGCATAATTTTACCGGAAAGAGACTGCTCGGCAACCTCTGCCTTTCTGTTTTTAAACACAAAATAACCGACTGCAAGCAGACCGGCGGCAGCAGCAAATCTGAAAACAGTTGACACTGCGGTTGAAACATATTCGCCCCTGTTTAAAATTGCAAGAAAAATATCAACTGCACTGCCGATATTATCAACATTGTAGCCGTAAATTTCATTCATTTGAAGTCCGACACCCATCATAACGCCTGAAAGCGAAATACTGCTCAGAGCGCTTACCGCAATCACCTGCCAGCGTTTGCCGCAAAGCACTGCCGACACGATAAATACAGCGAAAGTTAAAAACAGTTCTGCCGCGGCAACTAACATATATATCAGAAAATCTTTTACATCAAGAATATTATGCTCAACATCAAAAGCAACAGGCAGTTTGCCGAAAATAAGTGAAACGGCAATAACGCTTACAAACAAAAACAAAATATTAATTATGCCGAAAAGCACATTGCCCGTGTAATATTCTTTTCTTGTAACAGGCATTGAGTAGAAAAAATCAGACGCACGCCTGCTGTATATTTCTCTGAACATTTTGAGCGACAGAAACAGCAGACTGATAACGCCGACAGCGTTTACAAGAACGACTGCCAAAGATGAAAACTCGTTCGTAATATCGCTTGTATATGAATAATAAGAAGAATTCTCGGGTATGCCGATAATTGAAGCGCAAATAAATATTGCAAACAAAACGGCAATAACATTTGTAACAATAAGGCTTGCTATATTCAGCCTGAAATTCTTTTTAAGAACGGCGTTTACTTTATTTAAAGAAATTGTTGATGTCATAACCTGCAACCTCCATTTCGCAAACAAATAACTCCTCAAGCGTGAGCGGCAGATATTCAAAGAAAACAGGTTCTTCCCTACTTATAACGCCCTCGATATGCTCAAGTTCGCCCTTAACCGTAAACTGAACCATTTTGCCCTGCCGTGATTCTTTAAGAACGTTCAGTTTTGATTTGATTATATCGACGCACTCATCATTTTTTGGAATAAACTGCACCCTGTAAAGGTTGATTGACGAGCCGTCAATATCTTTTTCAAGCAGAATTCCGCCGAGATGCAGAAGACCTATATGGTCGCAGAAGCCTTCTAATTCCCTAAGATTATGGCTTGCAATAACAACGGTTGCGCCGTTTTCGTCAACATATTCAATAAGAACTTTTTTAAGCAGTTCTCTTATAACAGGGTCAAGACCGTCAAAAATTTCATCAAACATAATATAATGCGGTCTGTAGGACATGGCAAGAATAATTGCGCACTGCCTTTGCATACCCTTACTCATAGTGGAAATTTTCTGATTGGCATTAATCGGGAATATGGATTTCAGACGGTTAAACTGCACATCATCCCAGGATTTATAAATAGATTTATAATATGATGCACTCTGATTAAGCGAATAGCCTGAAATGAAATACGGGAAATCCGAAACAAACGCAATTTTTTCTTTAAGTGCGTTGTTTTCATATGGATTTTCACCGTCAATCAGAGCCTCGCCGCCGTCTGCACTGTAAACACCTGCAAGAACCCTCAAAAGCGTACTTTTGCCTGCGCCGTTTGAGCCGACAAGACCGAAAATTGATTTATCATAAATTGAAAAGGAAACAGAATTCAGAGCGGCCTTTTCGCCGAAATTTTTAGTAAGGCTTTTTATCTCAATCATTTTTATCCCTCCATATTTCGTCAATTATGTTCAGGAGTTCGCTTTTTTCAAAGCCTGCGATTTTAACATCAGCAAGTTTTTCACGAAGATCATTTTCAATTGCACGGTGAATTTCACCGAAAGCATCGTCACCTTTCACAAAAATTCCCTTGCCTGCTTTTGTATAAA
Source organism: uncultured Oscillospiraceae bacterium (assembly GCA_902489595.1). Taxonomy (GTDB): domain Bacteria; phylum Bacillota; class Clostridia; order Oscillospirales; family Acutalibacteraceae; genus Eubacterium_R. The sequence goes on from CABUAS010000022.1 coordinate 10,164, forward strand.
CAATGCCGTTTGCCTCAAGATTTTTATATGCCTTTGCCACGGTATTCGGATTAATGCCGAGTTCGCACGCAAGCGACCTTACCGACGGCAGAGGCTCATCAGCCTGATATATTCCCAGATTGATATATTTTACAACGCCTTTTTCAATCTGGGAATATATCGGCTCTCTGCTTTTTGTATCAAGTGAAAACATATCTGACCTCCTTTGTCGAAATTTACAAGAAAATTACCGTAGGGCGGGCTGCCCTCAGCCCGCCGAAATTAATTCATTCATTATGAATTGCTGTCAATGCACTGACCTTAACGGATCGTTTTGCAGGTGAAAGTCCTGCAAAAACACCTACTCCGACTGCAAAACCAATGCCGAGAATTGCAAGCCACGGCGGAATGGATGAAACGCAGACGTAAAAATCCTCACCCGAGTTCATAGAGCCCATTACAAGCCGTGCCACGCCGTTTGCAATAAGCGACAGTATATAACTGATAATCAAACCAATCGTTCCGCCGATAAGACCGATTGTGCCTGCCTCATAAAGAAACATCGCCTTAATATCCTTAAGTTCACAGCCGAGTACTTTCATAACACCGATTTCCTTTGTGCGCTCCATTACAGACATTACCATCGTGTTGCTGATTCCGAAAAACGCAACAAACATTGAAATTGCACCGATTGCACCGAGAACAAGTTGAACGGCAAGCATTATCTTTTTTGTATATTCAAGTTCTTCATCATCGGAATAACTCGAAAAGCCTTTTTCCTCCAGCACTTCTTTGACTGACTTCACGTTTTCCATATCATCTACCATAAGATAAATATTGGAATAACTGAACTTCTGATTTTTGACCTTATTTAACATATTATATTGCTTTATAAGTTCTTTTGCAAGTGCTATATCCATATAAACGCCGCTGTTGGAATTTTGTTCTATCTTATGATCGCTTTTAATAACTCCGCCTACCCTTAAACGCTGCGGTGTTGATGTACCTGTTTTAACACCGCCGTCTTCACTGTTTTCTTTTACACTGACATTGAAGATATCTTTCATCGCATCAATTTCGCACTCTTCAAGATTATAATCACTGTCATATTTAAATTTGACGGAATTACCCTGTGAATCCGTAAAATTGGTAACCGCCGTTTCGCCGAAGAAAACAGTATTTTTATCCATACCGGCAAAACTTCCCTCTTTAAGAGTAAAACCCATTGCCTCCATAGCCGAAGTATCTATTGCCCTAAGACCCCAGCCGAGCGAATATTTGCCTCTTGAAACGGCAACATACTGTTCCATATCCATCACGGGAACGGCAAATTCCACGTGCTCAATACCGCTCATATATTCAAGTGCACGGTCATCAAGCAGCGTTTCTTCATTCTGAGTACCGTCTTCATTATAGCCCTGATAAACAGTGATTTTATTAAGTGATGTGTTTGATTCAAACTGAGCGGTAAGCATTTTATCAATGCCGACACCGATGGAAACCATTATAACAATAGCGCACGTGCCGATTACAACGCCGATAACGGTAAGGCGTGTTCTTGTTTTTCTGTTTCTCAGGTTTCGGAACGCAGTTTTGAAAAGATCAGATTTCTTCATCTATAAAATCACTGCCTTTCTGCGCCTTCTTTTTCTTAACAACTTTTGCAATGATAACTGCGGCGATAACAAGAACAATTACGCCGACAACTGCGCAAATAATCGGAACTACAGGGCTTGATTTTTCAATAGTTTCAGCCTCACTGTCGGAAATTATATCTGCATACGGGTCCTGATATTCTTCAACAGTAACCCTGAACTGCTGCTCAATGCTCTTTTTCTCTGCATTTTCATTTTCGTATTCAAGCACAAGCGTCAGATTTTTAATGCCGGCTTTTTCAAACGTAACAGGCAGTGTATAATTGCTTGAAAACTGCATACCTGCCTCAATATTACCGATAAATGCAGACGCAAGTTCAGTACCGTTTTCATCTTTCAGAATCACTCTGCCGTTTGAAAGTTTTGTCTGCCCGCTGTTTATAATCTGAAATGCACAGTCAGTCTCCTGATTTGTATTTATGGTTTTATCTGCAAGGTCAATACCCTCAAAAGACACGATATCAGGCTGAACAACAGGAATACTCATAGTAAGTTCAGCCGTTCCCTGAGCCTTTTCGCCGCCGTCAAAATATTCATAAGAAATGCTTGCTGTTACAGGATAAACGCCTGACTGAACACCTCTGAGGCACTGAAACTGCTTAGAAATCTGCTTTGAAGCGCCTGCCGACAGGGAATTAAGCGCCAATGTATCCGTGCCGTCTGCAACAACAAAAGCCTCGCCGCCGCCGAGTTTGATAATAACATTTTTGACTGCGGTAGTTGACGAATTATTATTTACCCTAAAATTAAGAGTGAAATTTTCTCCGCCTTTAATTCTGTCACCGCCGAAAGAAAAATTTGAAATCAGCACCTGTGGGGTGAGCGATGCCGTCTGATTGCTGCCCGAAGCGGCAGGCTCTGCCTTTTTATTCACCTTAATGCTGATTGAAAATTCAGATGTGCCCGAAAATCTTTCATCACCGTCAAAATATTCATACGAAACAGCAACATTTACAGGGTATGCGCCTGCCTCTGCGGCAGATGAACAGGTCATATTCTTAGAGAATTTATATGTACCTGCCTTGGCAATTTTATCTGTATAAACCGTGTCAGTGCCGTTATTTATACTGAATGCGTCACCGCCCGAAATGCGGATAAGAACATTCTGCACATCAATTTTTCCGCTTGTGTTTTTCAGTTCTGCATTCAGCCTGAAATCACCGCCCGAAACAACATCACCGTCAACGCTGTATGCATTTGCAATAATTAACGGACTTAAATTTGAAGTCTGATAAGCACCGCCATCTTCGGCTAATACAGTCTGCGGCAAAACAGCCGTTAAAAGCACTATAATAAGTGCAAGTATGTTTGTTTTAATTTTTTTGTTCATTTACTCCACTACCTTTCCGTCTGAAATTCTGAAAATGACATCTGCGTACTCTGCAACGCCTGCGTCGTGCGTTACAAGCACCATCGTCTGATTATTTTTTCTGATTGTGCCCGTTATGAGCTCCATAACCTCTTTTGTTGTTTTGCTGTCAAGATTACCCGTTGGTTCATCTGCAAAAATCACGGCAGGATTGCCCACAAATGCCCTTGCGATACCGACTCGCTGCTGCTGACCGCCGCTCATTTCAGACGGTTTGTGGGCACTTCTGTTTTCAAGACCGACAAGTTTCAGCATTTCCACAGCCTGCTTTTCACGCTCTTCCCTGCCTATGCCCTTAAACATTAACGGAAGTGCAACATTTTCAACCGCCGTCAGCGATGGTATAAGATTATATGACTGAAAAACAAAGCCCGTAAACTTCTGCCTGAATTTGGCAAGTTGACCTTCATCAAACCTGTCTATTCTGTACTTACCTATCTGAACAGTGCCCATAGTAGGCTTTTCAAGACCTGCAAGCATATTGAGAAGTGTTGATTTGCCCGAGCCGGATGTGCCGAGAATACAGCATATCTGACCCCTCTGAATTTCAATATTCACATTTTCAAGCGCAACAATTTTCTCACTGCCCACAATGAAATATTTTGTTAAATCACAGGTTTTAATAAATGCGCTTTCCATAATTCACCCCCGTTTTATTTTAGTGTACTATTCGAAGTAGTACACCTTTCAACTTAAAAGTATCATAAACAGAAAACAAAGTCAACAAAAAATGCAGTCTTTTATCAAAGACTGCATTAAAATTAATAATTCCTTAACTTTTTAGAAAACAGAGGGAAAAACAGAACCCCCGACAATAAGATTAATCATCAATAAAACAAAGATTAAGCGCCTTTTTGTCTACTTTAAAAATAACCTCGGAATAATCAAAATTTTCACCGTCGCAGTTACCGAGCAGAGGCGAGCCGTCTGTGCTCCAGATTCTGCCGCCTGTTATGTAGCCGATATTAACCTTATCTGAATGAAGATGCGCCGTACCCTCATTATATTTGGGAATAAGCGGCAATGCCTCGGCAACATTAACTGCGTCAACCATTGCATAATCAAGCAGGCCGTCATCAAGCTTAGAATCCGGTGCAGGGCAGAAGCCGCCGCCGTAATAGCTTGCGTTGCACACTGCAAAAAGAGTGTAATCCTTAGGCGTTTCAACAATTTTATACGGCTTTCCGCCTTCATCTATACAATCAAGGTCAATATTAATCTGATATTTCAAGGACTGCATAATGCACGGCACAATGGCAAGATTATAAGCCTGCTGACCTAAAAACTTTGCCTTTGCCGCCATTTTTCTGCCGAGCGTTTCAACCTTTGTATCAAGGCCGTAGCTCATAACATTTATGCATTTTTCGCCGTTATAATCAATAAGATCAATAGGCTTGACCGTATATTTGATTTTACCCGTATGAAGCCCGAAAGCCTTAACAACATTAAAGGAATCTATCTTTTTAGTGCCGTAGATTTTTTTTGCAAAATCATTGCCTGTACCGAACGGCAGTATCATAACAGCCGCATCGGTGTGTGCCGCACCGTTTGCCACCTCGTGCACCGTGCCGTCTCCGCCGCAGGATACAAGCACACAATCCTTGCCGTACATTTTTGCATATTTCTCTGCAATCTCCTTAGCGTGACCTTTATAATGCGTTTCCTCAATAATCATTTCATCATCAATCATACGAAAGGAGGACTGAACCTTTTTGAAAAGTGCCTGTTTCTGCTTATTGCCTGCTATTGGATTTTCTATAAAAACGTATTTCATTTTAATGTTCCTCCCTTTAACGCAATTAAAAAGCTACATTACTCTTGTTCCGCCGACAGGTCTTATGATAAGCACGTGGCAGTTGCCCTCTCCGAACACACTTTCCATAGCCGTTTTATATTCATCAAGAATATCATTAGGCACAAATGCCTGAATAGTGCCTGCAAAGCCGCCTCCGTGAACACGCCAAGCGCCTTTGCCCTTTAAAATATCTTCAGACATACAAAGTGCAACCGAAAGCTTCTGCTCAGTAGGATTTACGGGAGTATAAACATTCTGATTATACATATATGAAGAATGTCCGCTGTCGATAATAATCTGCTTGAAAGCCTCAAAATCTCCGCACTCAAGTGCTGAAACAGCCTTTTCCACTCTGATATTTTCGTTATAGAAATGAAATGCACGGATAATCGCACGGTCATTTACCTTATCTTTAATTTCAGACAGTGCCTTTTTGAAATCCTCGAAGCAGATTTCACGAAGAACTTTCTTGCCCATAGCGGCTGCAACACTTTCCATTTCAGCACGCACTGCAGCATAATCGTCTGTTAAATCGCTGTGATTTCCGCCCGTGTCAACAATGCAAAGCGAATGACCGCTGTTTGAAAAATCATAATCAACCTTTTTTATAACAGGTTTTTCGGTTGACTCAAAATCAATAGAAACAAATGTGCCTACAGATGACGCCATCTGGTCAAGAAGTCCGCACGGCTTGCCGAAAAATACATTTTCACTGTACTGTGCAACCTTTGCAATATCCACTGCACTGATTTTGCCGTCGTTGAAAAGGTAAGAAACAGTAGTGCCGAGAAGCACTTCAAACGCAGCAGATGAAGAAAGACCGCTGCCGCCCATAACATCTGACGTCGTAACGGCATCAAAGCCGCCGATTTCAAATCCTAAATCCTTGATTTTAGCAACAACACCCCGAACCATTGCAGTTGAACGGCCGAACTCTGCCTCATCGGGCAGAAGTTTTGCAATATCAACCTCGTTCATAGCGTGACCCTGTGATTTAACACGGATTCTGTTATCACTGCTTTTTGCGCAGACTGCAACTGCATCAAGATTGATTGACGCCGCCATAACCTTGCCGTTATTATGGTCGGTATGATTTCCGCAAACCTCTGTTCTGCCGGGTGCAGAAGTTATAATAACATCTCTGTCGTCGCCGAAAAGTTTAATGAATTCTTCAAGAAGCGTTATGTAACGGGGCTTTTGCTTTTCAACTTCACTGTCAAGCACGTAAACAGCCCTGAGCTTTTCGTCCATCTCGCCTGATTTAACGGCGCTTATAAATTCCTGTGGTTTCATAATGTTTCTCCTCATAAAACTATTTTATATTTTTCTTTCTGAGAGTAAAGCAGAAGAGTCTGGGTCATCTGCTTTGACTTTATTCCGTAGAATATATTGAAAATAAGACTTGTAATGCCCGTAAAAATAACAATTATCATTACAAGAATTATAAATTCACGTGAAAACGGATTATAAAGTGCCGCACCGATTTTGGTGTAAATATAAATCCTCGGCGCAAAGCCCAAAATGCTAAGGCAGATATAATAAATAAAATCATACTTCATTGAGCCGTACAGCTTTGACACCATACCGAGCGGAATTGACGGCACAAAGCGTGACACAAGCAGGATATAAGGATTTCCCGAGCCTTTGAAAAGCACCCACTGCTTGATAAATTTTGCCTGTCTGATATTAAGTATCATCATAGCCCAGCCGCCGCCGATCCAGTGCCCCTCAATATATTTTACAATAAAGAAAAAGCACGTAAAAGCAACATTGATTGCAAGCGCATTAGGAAGCGAGAATACCATACCCGATATTACGCACAGCACGCTCATAGGTATAGGGAGCTGACATTTTGCAATATAAAGCGCAAAAATGCAGAGTAAAATTTCAAAGTGGGTATCAAGACCTGCTACTGCTTTTTCAATCTTGCCGAGCCAGTTTATAACTGCGTCAAACCTTACCTCAAGGCTTGGCTGTTTGTAAAGGCAGATTGAAAGAAGCACTGTAAGCGCAACTGTTACAAGTATAATTATAAAAGATATTAAATTTGTTTGATGGCGTTTTGTTTTCTTCAAACCTGCTCCTCCAAACATTAATCTATATATTCATAAAAGTTTCCGAGAAATTTGAAATCGGGTATTTCGGATGATAAAGCACAAAGCAAATCAAGCGTGCCTTCATCCTTTATATTGCCCATTAAATCAACATAAAAATAGTAACTGAAATCGCCGTTTGCCATCGGGCGTGATTCAAGCTTTGTAAGGTTTAAGCCTGCCATTGAAAATCTGCCCAGAATTCTGTAAAGCGAGCCTGTTTTGTGAGGCAGAGCAAAAATAAGCGAAATTTTGTCTGCACCCTTTTCGATAACCATTTTTTTGGAAATAACAATAAATCTTGTTGAATTGCTGCTTACATTCTGAATATTTGCTTTCAGAATTTTAAGCCCGTATTTTTTCGCCGCATCTTCGGAACAGATTGCGCCTATATTAGTTCTGCCCGAATTTTTCACAAATTTTGCGGCAGCGGCGGTATTTGTATAATTAATTCCCGTAAAATCAAAATCCTTAAGGAATTTAGAGCACTGTGAAAGTGCCTGCGGATGGCTGTAAACCTCTTCAATATCCTCATATTTTGCATTTTCATTGGCACAAAGGCAATGGTTCACCTCTAAAGAATATGCGCCGACAATGTAAAATTTGTACTTCATTATCAAATCGTAAGCCTCGTGCACCGAGCCTGCCGTTGAATTCTCAACAGGGATAATGCCAAACGGTGCCTCGCCTTTATTAACGGCCTCAAAAACATCTTCAAAAAGTTTATAATGCTTAATTTCAGCGGCAGGAAAAAGCCTTTTTGCGGTTTTTTCGGCATAACTGCCCTCTACACCTGCACAGGCAACAGGCGCCGTGCTTTCTGCCAGAGTATCATCTATTACGGCATTTTCAACTGCCGTGCGCAGTTCTTTGCCGCCGCCGATAATTTTATGCTGCAGGGCTCTTGATGCATCCATAGTTGCTGAAAAAACAGTTGCAATCGTTTCGCCCTGCTCGCCGCATTTTAGGCGCACGTCATCAAGTATTTCTTTTTCTCTCTGTTCATTTAAAACAGGAAGCCCTCTCTGAACCTTATATTCAGCCACCTGCTTTGATATGCCCATTCGCTTAATTAAAAGCGGAATCAGTTGTTCATCTATATCGTCTATCTGTTTTCTTAAATCAAGTAAATCCATTAAATTAAAATTCCTTTTGCCGATATATAACGGTGCGTCGAGGACGCCGCACCCTACGTTTTCCGCAGGGCGGAGTGCCCCCGGCTGCCGTAAGTTATTATTAAGATAAAATATCAAGTATCGTAAAAGCCGTAACTGCCTCAATTACAGGCACTGCACGGGGAACAATGCAAGGGTCGTGCCTGCCGTGAATGACAAGCTCTTCATTTTCCATTGTCTGTAAATTAACGCTTTTCTGCGGTTTTGAAATGGAGGGGGTTGGCTTTACCGCAACCGAAAATACAATCGGTGCGCCCGTAGCCATACCGCCTGCAATGCCGCCGTTGTTATTTGTAATCGTTTTAACAATACCGTCCTGCACCTCATAGCCGTCATTCACATCACTGCCGAAAGACTTGGCAAAATCAAATCCGATACCGAATTCCACGCCCTTAACGGCAGGAACGCCGAACAGCGCATAAGACAGTCTGCCCTCAATCGTATCAAACATATTGCCGCCTGCGCCGACCGGAACACCGACAACGGCACATTCAATTTTGCCACCGACCGAATTACAATCCATTCTCGCCTTTTCAATTTCATCACGCATAGCCTGCTCTTTGCCGTCAAGCGTTGCAAAATAACTCGATGACAAGGCAATCAACTGCTCTGCCGTAATATTGTTTTTATCAAAAACGCTGTCGCACACACTTCCTATCTGACTGATGTGTGCACCGATTACAATGTCTTTCTGAGCAAGCGCCTGCTTTGCAAGAGCGCCAGCAAACACAAGCGGAGCAGTAAGACGACCGCTGAAATGACCGCCGCCCCTTACATCATTGCCGCCGTCAAATTTGACAAAAGCAGGGTAATCACTATGGCTCGGACGGGGCACTGTCATCAGATTGCCGTAATCGCCGCTTTTTGTATTGGTATTTTTTATCATCATCGCAATAGGTGCGCCCGTTGTTACACCGTTTAAAATACCGCTGAGAATTTCAGGAATGTCAGCCTCTTTTCTCGGTGTGGTTGTTTTATCTCTGCCCGGGGCACGCCTTGCCATTTCGGCATTTACTGCATTCATATCTATTTCAATTCCGCACGGAAAGCCGTCTATTACACAGCCGATAGCCGTACCGTGGCTTTCACCGAAAACGGAAAGCTTTATTCTTTGCCCTAAAACGGAAGACATTCACTTTTTCCTCCAATTTTCTTATAATCCTCAAAAAATGACGGATAGGATTTATTGATGCTTTCCATATCGTCAATCACGGTTTCACCATTTGCATAAGCACCTGCAACGGCAAACGCCATAACAATTCTGTGGTCATTATACCCGTGAAGCTCTGCACCGTAAAGCGGTCTGCCGCCGTTTATAATCATACCGTCGGGCGTTTCCGTTACATCTGCGCCCATAAGTTTAAGATTTGCAACAACGCTTTCAATTCTGTTTGACTCTTTAAATCTGAGCCTTTCGGCATTTTTTATAACTGTTGTGCCGTTTGCAAACGCCGCCGTAACGGCAATCATCGGCACTAAATCGGGAATATTTTCAGCGTCAACAACAGTTCCCGTAAGCTCGCTTTTTTTAGCCGTTATACCGTTTTCGTTTATTTCAATATCTGCACCGAAGGATTTAAGCACATAAATAACTGCCTTATCACCCTGCGTTGAATTCATATCAAGCCCCGTTACGGTAACATCGCCGCCGATTGCCCCTGCCGACAGGAAAAACGCACTGTGGCTCCAGTCACCTTCAACAACATAATCCATCTGCTTGAATTTCTGAGAGCCTTTGATTAAATAACCAAAATCGGTTTCACGCACCTTAACGCCGTAATCATCAAGCACCTTAACCGTCATATCAACATAAGGCTTTGACTGAAGAGGCGTTTTGAGCACAACTGCACTGTCGCCCTCAAGGCTTGCAAGCGCCATAAGAAGTCCTGTAATATACTGACTGCTCACGTCGCCGTTTACCTCAAAATTGCCGTTTTTCAATTTGCCCGAAATCTTTGCAGGCAGAAAGCCGTTGCATTCAATACTCACACCGTGTTTCGGCAGAAGCTCCTGATATTCGCCGATTGTTCTTGAAAGCAGACTGCCCTCGCCCGTAAAGGTAACTTCTCTGCCGAGCGCCGCCGCAACGGGTATCATAAACCGCAGTGTTGAACCGCTTTCAATACAGTTCAGAACGTTTTCGCCGTTTTTAAGAGCCTCAATAATGCCTGTGGTTGCCTTCATATCATTTGAATTTATAATCGGTGAAACTGTTCCGCCGCCTGCTAAAAAAGAGCATATCAGCGCTCTGTGGGCAACTGATTTTGACGGTGGCAGTTTAACCGTGCCGTTTAAATTTGAAGAATTTATCTTAATTTCACTCATTTATGGTATGTACTCCAAACAAACCGTTGATTTTTTCATTTTCGACAGGGTAAATAAAGCTGTCGCCTATCTCCTTCAGCATAATAAATTTAATGCCGTCGCCCGTTCTTTTTTTATCGGCATGCATTGCCGAAACAATATCGGCAGTGTCGTGACTGTCTGCCGTTTTCATATTGTTTTTCTTCAGCACGGCAATAATTCTGTCTTTCGTGCCCGGCTTGGTAATTCCTGCTTTTTCACCTGCCTCGGCAATCATAACCATACCTATGCCGACTGCCTCGCCGTGAGAAACCGTTTCAAAATTCCAAAGCTTTTCAATAGCATGGCCGCAGGTGTGACCGAAGTTCAGAAGTGCCCTTTCACCGTGCTCCTTTTCATCATTTTCAACAACAATGCGCTTAATATCAAGGCATTCATAAATCAAATCCTCAATAAAATCCTTTGGATTTTCGTTTTCAAGCCTTTCAAACAGACCCTCCGATTTTATACAGCCGTACTTGATAACCTCGCCCATACCGTCGCTGAAAAAATGATCGCTGAGCGTATCAAGCACATTCGGGTCAATAATAACAAGGCTCGGCTGATGAAATGCACCGCAAAGGTTTTTGCCCTGAGGCAAATCAACTCCCGTTTTACCGCCGACAGAGGAATCTACCTGTGAAAGCAGGGTTGTCGGAATCTGCACGAATTTAATGCCCCTTAGGTAAATTGCAGCCGCAAAGCCTGCCATATCGCCGCACACGCCGCCGCCCAGAGCAACAACACCGTCTTCCCTTGTAAGACCATTATCTGCCATAAATTCAACCATACCAATTACGGCAGATGTTTTTTTCGATGCCTCGCCTGCTTTGAAAACATATGTAAAAACTTCATAACCTGCATTTTCAAGCGAATTTTTAACCGTATCCCCGTAAAGCGGAAAGACGTTCGTATCGCTGATTAAAGCGATTTTTCTGCCTTTCAGCACGGTTTTGGTGAGTTCACCTGATTTGCCGAGAAGTCCTTTTTCAATCAGAATATCATATTTATCATTTACATTAACGGTAAGTTTTTTCATTAACCGATTTCCTCTTTAATCTTATTTGCTCTGCTCATCATATCAACAAGCGTTTCGCTGTCCTCTTTACCGATAGCAGCTTTGAATTTTTCAAGATTATCTACTAAATCATCAATCTCTTTGATAAGCGGTTCTTTATTTGAAATAAACAGTTCGCTCCACATTTCACCGTTAATTCTCGCCACTCGTGAAACATCACGGTAAGAGCCTGCCGAAAATCCCGGGTGCATAGGCGCAAGCGGACTTAAAACATATGAGCACGCAAGCACATGGGCAATCTGCGAAGTAAAAGCAATCATCTCGTCGTGGTGCTCCGGCGTTGTAACAACCGTTCTTGCAAAGCCCATTTCCTTGGCTAATTCAACAAGCGTATCAATTTTTGATTTCGGCGCATTGGTCGGCGTGCATATGAAGGATGCATTATCAAACAAAGTATCCATACTGCTGTCATAACCCGAAACCTCACGCCCTGCCATCGGGTGAGCACCGATATAGGTAAAATTAAAATTTTCTTTTTCAAGTTGGCGGCAAATTTTTGTTTTAATACCGCAACTGTCCGTAACAATACTGTCTTTCTTGAATTTATCTTTATTATCCCGAATAAACGGAATAATTGCCTCGGGGTAAAAATTAATAATTGTAATATCTGCTTTCGGAATTAACTCATCAAGCGTTCCTATTTCATCAACAGCACCCTGTGCCAATGCCTTTTCGGCAACAGACTGTGTCCTGTTCCAGCCGAGCACACGGTGATTTGTATTTTTCTTTAAGGTTTTTGCAAAACTT
>CABUAS010000023.1 GCA_902489595.1 uncultured Oscillospiraceae bacterium
TATAACGCTTATATCGTTTTGAATATCCGTGCAGTCACAGTCAATCTGAATGATTTTTTTGAAATCTTCTTCAAAATCGGCAGTGGTCAAACACCCTGTTGTTTCACTTACATATGTAATAAAAATTTTTGACTTGCCGTAAACCGTAAGTGCTCCGCTGTTAAAATCAGTATTATTTACTTCATTGCAAACCCTGCACCTTACAACTTTAAGCATATCATCATGATATGACATAAGACTTTCCTGATAATCAATATCAACATCAACGCATTTTGAAAAAACGCTGTGTTTTTCTTTGATTTCTCTTATACTATTGCTCATAAAAGTACTCCTTTATATAATTCTTTCTTGTTATATATATGAGCAAAAATATGAAGATATAACAAAAGTGCCCTGCTTATTTGCAAGGCACTTTTATGTTCAGTTATTAACTTTTTTTATTTTAAACATCATTCTTAAAATTGGTGCTATAAACTTTGGCGGATTTAAAACGATTACTTTCAAACAAATCACTCCATTATCTTTTACAGCATATTACGCCCAAAACAATTACAACTATCGCAAGAATTCGTGTAATCCACGCAGTCGGCAGACAAATTGCCACTACACATCCGACACCGAATGCTATCCACAGATAATCACGCCTGCACATTTTCATTGTAATCACCTTCTGCCGCTGTATTTACTATATGCTATGCTGAAAAAAATTAATCGTTACTCTGCACCAACAATAAATTGCCGCTTTGAAAACTGATTTCAACATCACAGCTTTTAAAAGTATTACTTTGAGTGTATTGGTCAAACGGAGACAAAAGAACATTTTCGAGTTCATATTCGGCATTTTTAATTGTTAAACCGCTCACTTCACCGCCGATGGCAAATAATGAAAAATATTTATAAACACTGTCATTTATAATAATTTTTTTATCAACCATTAAAAGTTTATTTTGCCTGTCAATAATTGATGCCTTTATATTATGATCCTTACAGTAATTAAGGCACATCATATTTGAATATGTATGGTCAAAACGATTTCCGACTGCATTAAAAATTTCAAGTTCATCAAAACCGTTTTCAACAGCATACTTAACTACATAAAACGTATCTTTTTTTTCAGGTAGTTTTATACACTTTATATTATCGGGTGCGGGTGAAGAATCAAAATCACCGATTACTATATCGGGCGTTATACCTGCATCAATACAGTGACGATATCCCGAATCAGCACATATTATAAAAAAATTTTTATCAACATTATTTTTTAAAAAATCAACATCGCAGTTCGGCGCACCTGAAATAATACTGCATTTCATTTTTTTAATTCCCATTCCTTAATATCTTTAACTTCATTATACATCTGAACATAACTGCTGTGCCTGCTTTTTGAAATTGTGCCGTCTTTAACTGCTTTGCAGACTGCACATCCCTTTTCATTTATATGCGTGCAGGTTGAAAATTTACATTGTCCGAAATATTTTTCAAATTCTCTGAAACAGTCAAACAAATCATCTTTCAAAATTCTTTCGCATTTTTCAAAGTCTATTGATGAAAATCCCGGTGTATCAGCAACATAACCGCCGTTAATTTTAAAAAGTTCAGTATGACGTGTTGTATGCCGTCCCCTGCCGAGTTTTTTGCTGATTTCACTTGTGGCAAGAGAAAGATTTTCATCCACACAGTTAAGCAAAGAAGATTTGCCGACACCTGTATTGCCTGTAAAAGCAGATACTTTACCGTTTAAAAGTGATTTGATTTCTTCTGCACCCTGTCCTGTTGTATTATCACAGCAAATTACTTTAAATCCCGCTTTTTTATAAACTGACACATATTTATTATGAACATCAGATAAATCGGTTTTTGTAAAAACAATAATAGGTTCAATATGTTTATATTCGGCTATCGCCGCTAACTTATCAATATTATATGTATTAATGTCGGGCTCAACTGTTGATGATACAATGAACAACTGATCAAGATTAGCCACAGGCGGTCTTACAAGACTGTTTTTGCGAGGTTTGATCTCTTCAATTCTGTTTTCCGAATTTTCATTAATACTAATGATTACATCATCACCTGCAAGCGGCGTAATATTATTTTTACGAAAAATTCCTTTTGCTTTACATTCATAAACAGCGTCGGCGGTTTCCACATAATAGAAACCGCCAATTCCTTTAATCAACTTTCCATTCACCATATAAGGTTATTCCTCACTGGAGTCTGAATAAGATGTAAAATCAACTGTTTTACTCTTATTTTGATTTACATTAATAATAAAGTCCTGACTTGCGCCGATAGTTGTAAGAGAAACATTAATCTTAACTTCTTTTCCGCTGTCGGACGGAACGGCAAAATTGACAGTCGTGCCGTCAAGAAATACCTGTTTAGTTGTATACTGTTTACCGTCAACAGTAATAACAACTGTATCTTTCGGATGTTTGTTTCCGTCAAGGCAGGAAGGAAGTTTTACAGCAATATCAACAGTAAACTGATCTGATGTAGTTGATTCTGTGGTAGTAACTCCTGTTGAAACGGTAATAACAATTTTTTCATTTTCCTTAACTGCAGAGCCGGCAGACGGGCTTTGAGAAAGAACAATGCCCTTTCTTGTAACATCATCTTTGGTTTCGACAACAACATTGGAAAAACCTGCTTTTGTAAGAAAACTTTTTGCATCGCTCTGAGAAAGTCCTCTTACATCAGGAACAGCATAAGTTTTAAGTGTTGTAGTTGACGGGCCTGAAGATATGAAAATTGTAATTTCTCTGCTTGCAGATACAACACTTCCTGCTTTCGGGTCAGTATAAACAACCGAACCGACTTCCATAGTTTCATTTGGAACTTCTTCGGTTTTATAAATATTCAGATTACTGTTTGCAAGCATTTTTTCGGCCTTTTCAAGCGTAAGTCCATAACAATTCGGAACAACTATATCTTCAGTTGAAGATGCAACAACAAGTGTAACTTTTGAGCCTGCAATTACCTTTTCGCCGGCAGCAGGCGACTGTGAAAGAACTGTTCCGACAGCAACCTCATCAGACTGTTTGTATTCTGCAATAAATTCGTAATCATAATCTTTGTTTGAAACAAGATCATCATACATCTGACCTTCAAAATTTTCAAGAACTCTGGTGTCAGTATTAAGCCCCTGCGTTATAAAATGAACAAGACCGACAACTGCACAGGCAAGAACAACAACGCCAAGTATAATCGCAAAAGTTATTTTCTTTTTACGATTAGGGTCGATGTATTCTTCAGCGTATTCATCTTCATAATCGTCCTGATTCTGAATTTCATCGGTGTTTGCTGACATATTATCTTCGGAAATAACATACTTTGTAGGTTCTTTGTCAACAAAATATGTATAATCAAATGTTGCTTTCGGATTTCTTATAACCGCCTCAAGATCAAGCAGCATTTCGGTAGCAGTCTGATACCTGTCGTCAGGATTCTTCTGCATTGCATGAATACAAATCTGCTCAATTCCAAGCGGTATATCTGGATTGATTTCAGTAAGTTGTTTTGGTTCTTTCTGAAGTTGCATCAAAGCAACCGATACTGCATTTTCAGCCTCGAAAGGGACTTCGCCAGCAAGCATTTCGTAAAATACAACGCCAAGCGAGTATATGTCTGCCCTTTCATCGGTGAACTCACCTTTTGCCTGTTCAGGCGAAATATAGTGAACAGAACCTATTGCATTTTCAGTGAGTGTTTTTGTTTCTGTTCTTGAAAACCTTGCAATACCGAAATCAGTTACTTTAATATTGCCTGTGGGAAGCAGCATAATATTCTGAGGCTTAATATCACGGTGAACGATACCTTTATCATGAGCGTGCTGAAGTGCTTTTAAAATCTGGGTGGTAAAAAACACAGCGTCATTCCATGTAATGAGTTTTTGTTTTAAAATATATTCTTTAAGAGTAATACCGTCAACATATTCCATAACGATATATTGCAGTTTTTCACCAAAACTAACATCATAAACTTTTACAATATTCGGATGTGACAAAACAGCGATTGCCTTAGATTCATTTTTAAAGCGCCTTACAAACTCTGCATCGTCGGCAAATTCATCTTTAAGTATTTTAACGGCAACTATTCTGTCGTCGACATTGTCATATGCTTTATATACAACAGACATTCCTCCAACGCCGATAATTTCCTGGATTTCATATCTGCCGTCTAATCTTTTACCAACATAATTTTCCATATAAATTCACATACTCCTTATTTGGCAATAGCAACAACCGTTATATTATCTCCGCCGCCGTTATTGTTTGCTTTTTTTACAAGGCGGTCTGCAAAAGCATAATATCTGCCGTCGCTGACTTCATCAATAAGTTCATCATCGGTAACATAATTAGTTAATCCATCTGTACAAAGAATAAGAAACTCGTTATCATTAAGTTCTACTTCATCAAAATCTATTTCAATATTCTTATCGACACCGATTGCACGTGTAATTAGATTTTTATTAGGGTGATGCTGTGCTTCTTCTTTAGTTATTTCGCCTTTGTCGATAAGATTCTGAACAACACTGTGGTCTGTAGTAACCTGCGTAAGTTCTTTGCCGTCAAAAATATATGCTCTGCTGTCGCCTGCGTGTGCTATAAACGCATAACCGTCACGAACAACTGCACATACAACGGTTGTGCCCATTCCGTGAAGTTCGGGTTTGGTATCAGCCATATCATATACTTCGATATTAGCCGCAACAAGCGCCGAATCGAGCATATTTTTAATTGACGAATCCCGCATATTTTCTCTGTAGGAAGCATTGATTTTATCGCTTATAACCTTAACAGCAAGGGCTGAGGCAATATTTCCTCCGGCAGCGCCGCCCATACCGTCACAGACTACTGCCCAAGCAACTTCATCAGGGAATTCACCTACGGAATAAGCGTCCTGATTAGAGTCCCTTACTCTGCCTTTGTCTGTTTTAGCAACTATTTTCAATTACTCCACCCCATTTCCTGTTTGTTCATTTCTTTTTCTTCTTAACTGACCGCATGATGCATTTATGTCTGCACCCAGTGTTCTTCTTATTGTAGCATTAATTCCGTTTTGTTGCAACTCATACTGAAATTTTAAAATGCTGTCACGGCTGCCTCTCACATTACCTCTTTCTTCAACATTGTTGACAGGGATAAGATTTACGTGTGAGAGCATTCCCGAAAGGCGTTTTGATAATTCATCTGCACACTCTTTACTGTCATTAACTCCTTTAATTAATGTATATTCAAATGATACACGCCTACCCGTTTTATCTGAATATTTCTTACAGGCGCTTATCAGCTCATCTATGCCCCATTTATCATTTACGGGCATTGTTCTGCTTCTTATTTCATCATTTGGAGCGTGCAGCGAAACCGTAAGTGTGATAGGAAGTTCAAGCGTCATTAAGTCATAAATTCTCGGAACAATACCGCAGGTAGAAACCGTAATATTTCTCATAGAAATATTAAGACCGTTTTCACTGTTGACATTATGTAAAAATAAAACAACATTTTCAAAATTATCAAGCGGTTCGCCTATTCCCATCATAACAATATGAGAAATTTTTATATTTAGATCTTTTTCGGCAGAATGAATCTGCGATTCAATTTCTGAAGCAGATAAATTTCGTTTAAAACCTTCAAGTGTTGACGCACAGAATCTGCACCCCATTTTACAGCCTACCTGGCTTGACACACAAATTGTATAACCATACTTATATTTCATTACAACCGATTCGACATATTCGCCGTCATACAGTCTGAAAAGATATTTAACGGTTTCATCAATTTCCGAAACATATTTGTTTTCAATTTTACAGTCAGAAATAAAATAAATGTCGCTTAACTGTTTTCTTAAAGATTTTGAAATATTCGTCATTTCATCAAAATCAGACACACCGTATTTATGAATCCATTCAAAAATTTGTTTTGCCCTGAATTTTGGAAGTCCAAGTATCAAAATCTCATTTTGCAAATCATCATAATTTAATGAAGAAATATCTTTTTTCATTTAATTCCTTTCAATAACCGAATAAAAGAAACCATCGCCGCCGTTTTGTGACGGAAAAATTGTTTTCATTTCAATGATTTTATATTCAGAATGATTTTCAATAAATCTATCAACAACCTGCTCATTCTCTCTTTTATTAAGTGTGCAGGTTGAATATAACAGTCTGCCCCTGTGTTTAAGATAACAGGCTGAAGTATCAAGAATTTTATACTGCAATTCGGGCAATTTTTTAATGCTGTCAAGATTTTTATATCTGATTTCGGGTTTGCGTCTGATAATACCGAAGCCACTGCAAACTACATCGCATATTATTTTATCTGCCATTGGCAAATCGTTATTAAATACAGTCGCATCATTCATCAAAGGAATTACTGAAGTAAGTTCAAGTCTGTCTGCCCCGTCTTTAATCAGATTTACCCTTTGCTTAAAAATATCACAAGCATAAATCATACCATTATTATTCATCATTTCAGCACAGGTAAACGCTTTTCCGCCCGGTGCAGAACAAACATCTATAACTATATCTCCATCACGGGGATTAAGCGCCTTAACCGCAGTATAACAGGACATATCCTCAATATGATACAATCCGTTTTTATAAGCCTTTGATTTTTTAACATCAAGATTTGATAAAACCGATACAAGCTCACCATCAACTTCACTTTCAACATCTTCACATGAAAATTCAAACTGAAGTTCATCTTTATCAACAAACATAGTATTCGGCACGGCAAAAATCGGGGCTTTTTCATTTAAACAGGGTAAAAACGAATAAACAGCATCTTCGCCATATGCCTTTTTCCACATATTAATCAGACATACGGGAATTGAATATCTGATTTCAGGGTCATCAATTTTATCAATATTTATTCTGTTGTCGTCAATTTTATGTAAGACTGCGTTAATCAGTTTTGAATAAAATTCAAGGCCTACCGATTTAGCAAGTTTAACACTTTCATCAATCGCCGCCGCAGAAGAAACTTTATCCATAAAATAAATCTGATAAACACCCATTCGAAGAATAATTAAAACTTTCGGTTTAGGCTTACTGCAATATTTATTTATAAGATAATCAAGTGTTAATTTTCTTTCGACAACGCCATAAACGATTCTTGTAACAAATCCCTTGCTTTCGTTTAAATCAGAAAGCGCATTATCAACTGCAATATTTGAATAAGCATCATTATAAAATATCTTATACAGTGTTTCAAAGGCAATATGCCGTGCACTTTTGTTCATCGTCTTCTACCCGAAATTAAAATAAGTCTGAATAGCGTTGCAAGTGATGATGCAAGGGCGGCAACATAAGTAAGTGCCGCAGCAGTCAAAACTTTTTTCGCACCACCGTATTCTTCATCAATCAAAAAGCCGTTTTCGCTAATTGTTCTTAACGCCCTTGATGATGCGTTAAATTCTACGGGCAAAGTTATAAGCTGAAACAAAGCAACAGCAGAATACAAAATTATGCCTGCATATACAAGCGGTTCGAAAGTGAAAAATACGCCGAGCAAAACAAGCGGAATACCAAGTGTTGAACCGAATCTTGTAATCGGAATTACGGCATTTCTTATTTTAAGAGGAAAGTAAGCCTCTGCATGCTGGCACGCGTGTCCTGCCTCGTGGCACGCTATTCCTACAGCGGCAATACTTCTTGAATCATACACTGCCTCGCTTAGGCAGATTTCTTTGGCAGACGGATTAAAATGATCTGTCAGATTACCCGGTATTTTTTTAATTCTTACATCTGTAACGCCGTTTAACTGCAATAATCTATACGCCGCCTCTGCTCCGCTTAACCCTCTTGAATTAGCAATTCTGCTGTACTTTTTAAAGCGGTTATTTACCATAATCTGGCAGATTACCGAGAAAATCAAAACAGGTATCATAACAAAACCTGTCATATAATAAGCAAAATAAGTTCCCATATAACTCCTTCAAATAATCAAAAATTTAAATTATTACAACTTACTTACCGATTACAGCGCCGATTTCAACTGTATTGCCTGAAAGAAAAGATTTAATATCCATTCTTTTTTTACCGTCGGGCTGTATTTCAAGAATATCAAGACATTTTCCGTCACCGCAGGAAACAGTTAAAACACCTTTGTTATTCATTATTTTACCCGATTCACTGCCCTTTAATTCAGAAAGCCGTGTTTTGTGAATTTTTACTTTTTTTTCGTTTATAAAGGTGTCAGCACACGGCCAAGTCTGAAGTCCTCTTACCTGATTATGAATTTCAAAAGCTGATTTGCTCCAGTCAATCGAGCTCATTTCTCTGCTTATCATTTTTGCATAACCAAAATCCCCGTCCGGCTGTGGTTTTGGTTCAACTGTATCGTTTTCTATCATCTTAATCGTTTCTGAAAGTGCATTTGCACCCATTACAGAAAGTCTTTCAAACAGATGAGCCGAAGTTTCGTTAATATCAATTTTTGTTTTCTTGACAAGCAGTAAATCGCCTGTATCAATACCCTCATTCATCTGCTGAACAGCCACGCCTGTTTCTTCGTCACCATTAAGAACTGCCCACTGTATCGGTGCGGCGCCTCTGTATTTAGGAAGTAAGGATGCATGAACATTAATACAACCGAATTCAGGAATTTCAAGAATTGAAACCGGCAAAATTTTGCCATATGCCACAACAACAATTAAATCGGGCGACAAACTTCCAATAAGATTTATTATTTCGTCACTTTTCATAGTATTCGGCTGATAAACGGTTATGTTATTATTCACAGCCAGAACTTTAACAGGCGGAGGAGTAACAATCTGCTTTCTGCCGACCTTTTTATCAGGTTGTGTAAAAACGGCAATTATTTCATTATCTGTATTAATTAAACTTTGAAGACAAGGCACTGCAAAATCCGGAGTACCCATAAAAATAATTTTCATTAAATCACCAAAATTCCGTTAAAAGAATTATCCCTCTGTAACTTCACCTACAGCGTGAGCAGTAAACAATATTCCGTCAAGATGATCAATTTCATGGCAAAAAGCCTTTGCTTTAAGGTCTTCACCTGTGAAAACCTGCCATTTGCCCGTTCTGTCCTGTGCTTTTACCTGAACTTTTTTAGGTCTTTTTGTATTAGCCCATTTATTCGGCAGAGAAAGGCAACCCTCCTGCGAAATCTGCTCACCTTCTTCAAAAGTGATTTCGGGATTTACAAGTTCAATAGGACCTTCACCAATATCTACAACTACAACTCTTTTTAAAATACCAACCTGAACGGCAGCAAGTCCAACGCCGTTTCCGTGATACATTGTTTCAAACATATCATCAATTAAATCCGACAGTCTGTCATCAAATTTTTCAACTGTTCTGCTTTTTTTATTAAGTATCGGATCTCCGAATTTAACTATATTTCTTAAAGCCATTTATATTCTCCTAAGTTAAATCATAAGGGTTCAAGTCAATACCGACTAAAACACCTTTATACTCTTTCATTTTATCAATTCTTTTCAAAATTTCGCTTAACATTCTGCGAACAGATTTTGAATTTTTGCATTTTACCGCAAGTCTGTATCGGAATTCATTATTAATCTTGCCGATTTTTGCAGGCGACGGACCTAAAACAATCAGTTTAAGTTCGCTGTATTCGTCTTTATTCAGTTTAACAAGAGTATCAAAGAATACTTTTGAACACAAAGCAGTTTTAGTTTCATCTTCACCGGTAAACGATACTGAATAAATATCGCAAAACGGCGGATAAGTAAGCGATTTTCTTAAATCAATTTCTGTTTTATAAAACGATTTATAATCTTGTTTTCCTGCATATTCAATTACAGTATTATAAGGATTAATAGTCTGAATAACGGCGTTGCCCTGCTTATCTCGTCTGCCGCTCCTGCCCACAACCTGGGTAATCAAATCAAATGCTCTCTCACCGGCAAGATAATTCTCATCATAAAGTGAATTATCAGCGTTTATAACACCGACAAGCGTAACATTCGGAAAATCAAAGCCTTTTGCTACCATCTGTGTACCGACAAGAATATCATAATCGCCTCTTGCAAATGCATCAAATAATTTCTGATGACTGAATTTTGCCGATGTTGTATCAGCATCCATTCTCAGTATTCTTGCATCAGGAAAAAGCCTTTCAATTTCATCTTCAATACGCTGTGTGCCGTAACCGCTGTACCTTACACTGTTAGAACCGCATTCAGAGCAAGTATTGTCGAGAGGTTTTGTATATCCGCAGTAATGACAAACAAGCCTATTATTATAACTATGGTAAGTCAGACTGATACTACAGTTCGGACAGGTAATAACATGACCGCACTCATTACACGCAATAAAAGTATTATATCCACGGCGGTTTATAAGCAAAATCGTCTGCTTTTTATTGCTTAAACTATCCTCAATCAAAAACCGCAGCGTTGCTGAAATCGGCGTCTTATTGCCTGCTTTAAGTTCCTGTTTCATATCAACAGTAACGACTTTAGGCAAAACAGCATTTCCAAAACGCTCATCAAGTTCGCACAAAACAAATTTGCCGTTTACGGCATTTGAATAACTCTCAACACTCGGTGTTGCAGATGTCATTAAAAACAACGCTTTATTATATCTGCATCTGAAATTAGCAACATCTCTTGCGTGATATTTTGGTGTTCTGTCGCTTTTATACGTATGCTCCTGCTCCTCGTCCATAATAACAAGACCGAGATTATGAACAGGTGCAAATACAGCGCTTCTTGTGCCGAGAACTATTTTTGCTTCTCCCCTGTCAACACGCTTGTATTCATCATTTCTTTCGCCGAGAGACAATGCACTGTGAAAAACTGCCACTCTCCTACCGTATCTTTTGTAAAAAATACCAAGCATCTGCGGGGTAAGAGCAATTTCAGGCACCATAATAATAACATCTTTATTATTATCAATCGCATCATCAATTAAGCGCAGATAAACCTGTGTTTTTCCGGAGCCTGTTACACCAAACAGCAATCCTGTGCCACCGTCAGAATTCATCATTCTGCGATAAGTTTCAAATGCCTTTAACTGCTTATCGGAGAGATTAATGTCATCCCGGACTCCGCTGCTGCTGATATTTTTGTAAGGCATTCTGTAAACTTCTTTTTGATAATATTCACAAATGCCGTTTTTTACAAGATTATCAAGCACTGTTTTGCCGACAGAGCAAAATTCACACACTTCGGCAACTGACGCAGTTCCGACATCAAAAAGCAGTGCACAAACAGAATTCTGCTTAACTGTAAGCCTCGGAAAATCCCTGTCATCAAAAATCTTTAAACGAATCATTCTATCGCTTTTATCGCCGACTTTGTCAATACCTCTCGGCAGCATTAATTTAAGGCAATCGTAGGTAGTGCAAAAACAGCGTTCTTTAAGCCAGAGAGCAAGGCTAATCATTTCTTCGCTTAAAACATTAGCTGCGCTTATTGATTTAATTTCTTTCAAATCAGAATTGATTGCACTGTAAAGTTTAATAACAATTCCATTTCTGATTTTATTGCCTTTTCCGAAAGGAACTTTAACTCTACAGCCAATTCTTATTAAATTTTCAGCACTTTCGGGAACATAATAATCATAATCGGAATCACTGTTGAAAAAAGTATTCTCAACAGCAACAACTGCAATCAATCTGTTCATATTTATTTTCTTGTGTTAATTTCATCAGGCTCGGTAACTACGTACTTGCCGTCAAGAATTTCATTTATAGCAGTTGAAACAGTTTTATCATCAAGCAGAACTTCGTTTTCTACTGCCTCATCTCTGATTTCGCGTGCTCTTTTAGCAGTGCCTACAACAAGGCTGTATCTGCTGTTACAATTCTTTAAAAGTTTCTTTAAATCGGGGTTAAACATAATAATTTCTCCTTAATTATTTCTTAATTTTAATTCTTTATTTAAAATAGCGTTAACTTCATTTACAGCGTCTTCAAGAACATTATTGACGACAACGTAATCAAATGTGACCGCTGATTTTACTTCTTCTTTAGCAATTTCAAGACGTTTCAATATTGCCTCTTCTGTTTCGGTATTTCTTTTAACAAGCCTTTCTTTCAGCGTTTCCATATCAGGCGGCATTAAAAAAATTGAAACAGCGTCGGGGCAATTTTTCATAACTTTTTGAGCGCCTTTTCTTTCGATAATCAAAAAGCATATTTTGCCGTCATTGACTGCTTTCATAGCAAAGTCAGACGGTGTGCCGTAATAACAATCATTGTAACTTGCATATTCAAGAAAACTATTCGTTTCAATCATACGTTCAAATTCTTCAGGTGTTTTAAAAAAATAATTAACACCTTCGATTTCACCTTCTCTCGGTTTGCGTGTAGTTGCAGAAACCGACTCGCAAACATCATCTCTTAACTTTGATATTTCTTTAAAAACAGTATCTTTTCCGCAGCCGCTCGGTGCAGATAAGATAACAATCATTCCAACTTTATTCATAATTCTCCTCCACACCGAACTTCTGCGAAATCTGCTTCAAATCCATATAGGATAAAATAACATTATCGCTGTCAGTTATAATAACGCTCATCGTTTTTCTGCCGTGAGTAGCATCAATCAGCGTGCCATTTGCCTTGCTTTCCTGAACAATTCGCTTAACAGGTGCAGATTCAGGGCTTACGATTGAAATAATCCTGTCTGCATTGACAAGATTTCCGAATCCGATATTAACTAAATTCATAACACACCTCTTACTCTATGTTCTGAATCTGCTCACGGATTTTTTCAATTTCAGCCTTAATATCAACAACCTTGCGTGCAATATCAACATCGCTTGCTTTTGAGCCGATTGTGTTTGCCTCTCTGTTCATTTCCTGAACAAGAAAATCCATTTTTCTGCCGATTGCATCTTTACTTTCAAGGAAAGTGTTAAGCTGCTCGATATGCGAACGCAGTCTCACGGTTTCTTCGGCAACGGCAACCTTATCGGCAAAGACTGCCACTTCCTGCAAAATTCTGCTCTCATCAAGCGAAACATCGCCCAAAAGGTCATGAACACGTGCAACAAGTTTTTCGTTGTATTCTTTAACGGTCTGAGGTGAGCGTTCTTCAATAAATGAAACACAGTCAAGAATATAATTGCTTCTTGAGAACACATCTTCTTTCATTTTTGCGCCCTCAACAGCACGCATTTCGGTGAATTTCAAAACTGCCTCTTCTGTCGTTTCTTTAACATAAGACCAGATTTTTTCTTCGTCTTCTTCTGCCTTTTTTACAACAAGAACATCCGGATAGCGTGAAACTGCCGACGCACCGAAATCTTCTTTAAGATTATAAGTTTCGGCAAGTTCTTTGAGCGCAGTTACGTATGCACCTGCAAGGGTGTGATTTACAGCAACATCGGCTGATTCAGTATTAAGCGCCTCAATAGTTAAAAAGCAATCAACTTTACCACGGGCAACTTTGGAATTAATAAAAGATTTCAGTTTATCCTCAACAAAACCGTATTGCCTCGGCAAACGGCAGTTGAATTCAAAATATCTGTGATTAACCGATTTCAACTCAACGGTTATCACATAACCGTCAATTTCTTTTGAGGCTCTGCCAAAGCCTGTCATAGATTTAATCATAAACACATCTCCAACTATATAATGGTATATTATATTACCTTTAATTGGCAAGGTCAATGTTTTGTTAATAATTTGTTTACAATATTCATAATAAATTAACAAACAATAAAACGGGTTCATGAAGGCATCGACCCCAACGAAGGCAGAAAAAAAGCAGGGGATTTCTCCCCTGCTTAAAAAATCAATAAACTGCCAGTGACTGCCCACCGAGTTCTCCGTCGATGTCAATATCTGGGTTTTCACTGATTTCAGTGAGAACACTGTTTTTTAATTTAAAATACTCAATCTCGTAAGAAGGAGTTTCATATTTTTTCATATCAATCATCCTCCTTAATTGACTGCAGTTACTTTATATGAACCGTCAGCCTGCATTTCGCATTTGTAAATTGTATCCGAATATGCAACATACGGCAATGTTGTATCTTTACCATAAGGCAATGTGTAACTTACATATGCACGCATATAAGCACCGTCGATATTCTTCGACTTACTCATTGTAAATGTACCAGAGTTGTTCAGCATACCGTCAGTAGTTGACCAATGGCTGATACGAGGTGCAGCATATGTTACAGTGCCTTCACCGCCCTTGTAAAGGTTTTCGGGATTTGTTGTTGTGAAGATGATACCGGCATCAAGAACATTAACAACAGGTTTGCCTGTATCGTTACCGTCATTATCCTTAACAGTTGTGATAGGTGCCGAATAATCAACAGACATAGTAAACTTGCCGTTTGCGGTATAACCAACTGCATTTATTGCCGGTGTGTTTCTCTGCGCAAGAGCTTTAAGGTCTGACGGAAGCGAATCAACACTGTTGTATGCCTTATAAAGAACGTCTACACCTGATGAGAAGTTTACAAAGTTTGACTCATAAGATGCAAGAGTTTCTTTGCCGTTTACAGTTCTCGTCCAAATTACATTCGGATTATCGGCAGTAATCGAAAGTTTAAGGTTAAGACCGCTTGAATTGAATATATTCTGCGTATTAACCTTACCTCCGATAGCAGTAATTTCGCATCCGTTGGCAATCATCTTGCCGCACTGAGTAATTACCATTCCTTCGGTTACGGTAACTGTGCCGTCAGGTACAGACCAACCTGCGAATTCATATCTCGGTGAATTCTTTGCCTTAACTGTATTACCGCTTGCATCGGTAATAGTGTCGCCGCTTACTGTAACTGTGTCGCCTGTTAATGTGCCGATAACAGTGCCGTAATAGTCTACAACCGTTACCTGCTTAACTGCTTTATCAGTTGCAGTTACCGTAAATTCAATATCATTCTGAATAAGAATAGGAACGATATAATTCTTATCTGCATAATAAGAAAGATTTGCAGTAGTTCTTGTAGGAACTATTTCGCCCTTCTCATTTTCTCTGTATGACGTTACAACACATTCAATATTTTGAGTTTCAGCGTCAAAATAAGGACTGAAGTCAATATAAACTATTTCACCATAATTGTGAAGACCTGTTACACCCTCTACTGTCTGTGCTGCACCATTTGCATTAATAGTAACTTTATACTGTTTAACATTTGCTTTTTCAGTAGCAACAGTCATCTGGGTAAGAGCTTCGGTAATTGCGCTGTCGATAATCTTTTCTTCAGATTCCTGCTGTACAGTAACATCAACCATATCACGGTCATAATTTTTGAAATATGCAACATCAGGGTATTTCTGAGCCGGGTTCACATAAATTTTACTGTCACCGGCAGCGAATGCCTCATCAATTTTTGTACCGCCGTCGGTATAAGCAGTTTTATCAATACGGCTGTACTCTTCTTTTGCGGCTACATAAACAGAATCGTCTGCAGCAATAGAAACTGACTTTGATTTAAGGTCGTCAGCCTGATTATCAATTTCATTCTGAAGAGCAGTCTTTTTCTGTGAATAAGGACCGATTTCCCAACCTGCAAGGTCGGCACGAACTTTATCGGGATTTCTGCCCTGACCGGTAGTGTCAACGCCTTTACCGTCGTAGTAAGCCTGTTTTTCCTGAATATCAGAATCAAGTTTTACAAATGATGAAGGTGTGTAATAAGTATCATTTGAAATCATCAAGCCGTTATCAAGAATAGCCTGCTTATCATCAATCTGTGTAAGAAGTTCGCTGAAATCAGCTCTCTTCTGGATTGTTGAATATGATTCCGGAATATCAATAGTTTCCCCATCTTTTAACGGGAAGTTTTCATTTGTAGCATCTATTGATTTATTTGTTTCAGTAGTATACTGGTCTTTAGTCTGAATAACATAATTATTAAGATACTCCTGGTAAGTAATTGCGTTATTCATATACTTTTCCCACGTAGTTGCAGTATATTCTGTTGAACGAAGAACATTTTTAATACTGTTTTCGTAAACATTTCTTTCAGCAGATTTATCACAATACTTAATTTCAAACGGGAAGAGAATATCATTCCAAGCATGACCCTTTTCAATATTACGGGTTTCGTGATATCTTAAAGCACCGCGGAGAGAGTATGCAGTATTACCCTGAATGTTTGCAACAGTGGTACAATCAGCAGTTGTACTTGCATCTGAATTAACAGGATTACCGTTCTGCCTGATATAATAAGTTGAACCTGATGCGCCGAATACCTGAGCATAAGTTTTTGTATTGATATTACCGTCACCGCTCGTCTTAATTATCAAAGAACGATCGCCGTTGCCGTACTTACTGTCAAATGCAGATCTGTTGCCTGAATAATTACCTGTTATTTCAATCTGTATATCATTACTTGATTCCTGAGAAAAATTATAATTGATAGTCTTTCTCTGGAATTCAACATTGAATGAATAACTGTTATCACTGTTCTTAGTTAAACCGTTAATGCCCATATTTTTGGCAGCAGGTGAAGAAACATCAAGATAATAAGTACCGATTTTATAACCATTCAAATAGTTGACATCTGTGCTTGAAGGGTCAAAACTATCGTCAACTACACGAACTTCTCTTTCACCTTTGTTTTGACCGCTACCATCCTTTTTAAGCGTATTAACACCTACATAACCTGCATATTTAATATTGTCATTACTCTGTTCAGAATAAATAATATCACCCGAACCATAATGTAATGTCATATCAGAATACTTAGCAGGATTGAAAATATGTTTAGCATTTGTTAATGCATACGTATAAGTATTACTGTTCTGCTTATCTCTTGTGTCACCGATAGAACCGGGGGCAATAATATATGTTGCAAAAGGCCAACGATAATCTTTAAACCAACTTGTATAATGATAAGGGATAGCAGAGAGAACATGACCTGCAACAGGGTTAGATGTTACATAAAGTCTGTCTGTCTGTGTAAAGATTTCGTGAGTATCAACATCTTCAAGTGTAGTTTTGATATCTACATATTCACCTTTCTGAGGTTTAACATAATCAGCTGTGTTTGCTACATCAAGATTGCCGCTGAGAAGATATTCATTTTTATCAGAATCATATGAGAAATTCAAAGGCTGTGCAGATTCATTACTGTCAATTTTAACAGCAGATACAGAATTTACCTGGAAATGTTTGCTGAGGTCATCAGCAGTACCGTCGCCATCATAGTCTGCACTACGGAAACGGAAATATGTTGATTTTTCACCATCATAAGTTCCGTCTGCAATTCTGTTACCAACATAGGTAAAGTCCATATCAGGTGAATTTGCAGTACCATGTGTATAAATTACAGGGTCATATTCAATAACACCAAGAATTTCATTGCTGAAATCCATAAATGTAAAGTTATAAGTATCTTCGCCGAGAGGCAATGTAAATGAACCTGCATTATCTGCCTGAACGGTCATATAATAACCTGCGTCTACAACTGATGTATTAACTTTACATGAGTGTGAATAAGTATTGGTAGTTGAAGTTGACGGATAAAGGAAATAATAATTGCCGCCTACATTACAACCGATAATATACTGACCGCCGTCTTTCAATTCATCTATCGAATTAATACGAACAAAGCCTTTAAGTAAAGAATCTTCCTGACCTGTTTCATTAGCAGTAGTGGGTCTGTATACTTCAAAAAGACATCCGTCTTTATCGCTGTCACCTGTAGAGCCGTCTCCGCCGTAAGCAGTCGACTGGTCATACTGAAGGTATTTACCTTTACTTGTATTTCGGTGGAAGTAAAGTGCTTCTGAGTTATTATCAATAAACCTGAACAAGCCGTTTTCACATTCAACGGTTACAGATTCACGCTTAACAGCTGACGGAAGACCGGGGCTTACAACAGTCATATAAACGCCCATTGAACCAAGAGTCCACTGACCGTTTACTTCTCTTGTGAAAGTAAATGCTGCATCTGAAAGAGGAATTGATACACCCGTAAACTCTTCAGAGTCGCCAAGGTTTGCGTTAACAGACTTTCTCTGAGTATAAGAAATATGAGCATATTCGTTTAAAGTTACATCACTCTTATCTTTAACAAGATAGTTTGATGTTGAACCTGTCGGAAGTGTATAATTGTATGTTGTAGGACCGTTAGGAATTCTAAGACCTGTAATCTTATTAACTTCAGGAAGAATTGAGAATCTGATATTTGCTGCCTCATTCTCATAAAGAAGTGCAAGAGAACCATCTTTAAGTTCTGTTAAACAACTATAAGCATAAAAACTTGTGTTTACAGTATAGATAATCTGCTTATCGTTTGCTTTCTTATTTGAATCAAGATTTACGATTGTATGATTTTCATCGTCATCAATAAGAAGCGTATAAACTACACCATTTGATCTTGAACCGCGCGGAGTTGAAAGCAGAATTGCATCATAATAATTACCGTTATACTGGAGTTGCTTTGAATACTTGATAGCAGAAAGCTGACAGCCGGAATCACTACCGGTATCGACTGTAGCAGGAGTTCCGTTCGTATAAAGATAGCCGTCTTTATATTTCTGCCATTCATATGATGAACCATTCCATTTAGCGTCGCAATAAGTCATACGCTTCCAACCGTTTCTTACAAAACAGCGGATTGTATCTTTATCAAGCTGAACAAGTGCATTTTCACTTGACCAGTTACCGCTGATTACACCGTCTATTTTCGGAAAATTGGGTGCACGATGCCAAGTCTGACCTTCATTATCAGTATAAATAAATGATGAACGCTGTGAGTTATTAGATCCATCCCATGAATATGTAGAAAATATAATTCTGCCATGATCGGCATCATAAATACCACGGCCGGGACCTACGCCCAAAAAAGCCTCGTCAGAAACCTTAGCGGGAACAGGAATAAAATCAGACCACGTTTCACCTTCATCGGTTGATTTTCTGAACAGAAGGAAATTAACCTTGGCAGTCTGGAATTCACCGTCACTGTAGAAAAGGTTGCTGCCTGTTTTAGTTGTTCCGTTATAAATATAATAATCGTGGTCAACATAATAGCCTGTTTCAGTACCGTCATTATTCATAATCGGTGCTCTGCCTGCGGCACCTGCAGCATTAAAATCACCTACATAATAATTATAACTGCCGCTCTGACCGTTTTTAAACAGTTTAACACGCTGAACGCCGTTAATCTCAGCAAATGCAGTATCGCCGCTTTTCACCTGGTTGTTTGCACTGCTGGCATTAAGTGCATAACCTGCGGGGAAAAATACTGTAAGCAAATAAACATTAGTACCATCGGTAACCAACTCCTGGTCACATGTACTTGTTGACGCCTTATTGAAAGTGTTGCCGTTATCGCCATAATAATTGACATATGAATATTTCCAAGTATTACCGCCATCAGTTGAACGGGAAACAACAGTATCGTTACCGCCGCCGTCCATACCTGCACCCCAACGTGCTTCAGCCGCAGTAACAATAGTACCGCTGTCAAGCGTAACCATAGAAGGGATACGGAAATTACTCGAACGCGTTGTGCCGTCACCAACGCCATTGATATATGGCTGATGCTCTGTTATACCGTCAGCCGGTCTTACACCTGACTGATCATTTGCAAAAGCCATAATCGGAGCACTTGTTACAAGCATAAGAATAGCCATAAACAAAGCCAGACTTCGTTTGAAACTTGATTTT
Organism: uncultured Oscillospiraceae bacterium; assembly: GCA_902489595.1. Lineage (GTDB taxonomy): Bacteria > Bacillota > Clostridia > Oscillospirales > Acutalibacteraceae > Eubacterium_R. The sequence goes on from CABUAS010000023.1 coordinate 19,573, forward strand.
TTCATATAAATCCTCCTGTTTATTCTCTGCATTCACTACAAATTGTGACGACAAATATTTACTGACTACATATTGTGCCGTTTCCTTTGTAATTCAACAGAGTGAGATAGGTTAAATTTGCTTATTTACACACCTATCCATTAATTTACATAGTAATTATAATATTGAGGTATTCATTTGTCAAGTAAGTTTATGAATAATTTGTAAATTATTCTTTGCTGTTGACATATTTTTGATTTATGTAAACAAATAGTACATATTGGACTATTATATTGTGTTATAATTACGGGTCGATGAGGGCATCGACCCATACGGGTTAACAGCAAATCGGAAAATTTGAGTTTTGCGGTGCGTCGGGGACGCCGCACCCTACGGATGGCGTTTCTTGATTTTACGGTGCGTCGGGGACGCTTTACGAGCGCCGTCCCCTTTTGTCGCCTATGGCGACATTTCCTCCACACCGTGGGGGAATCTTCCGCACCCTACGGGTGTTACATCAGCGTTTTATAGTTACTGAGGACAGAGTAGGCTTTGCATTTGATTTTATCTATCATATGCTGCGGAGAGATGACTTTCATTCTGTCACCATACTGCATTATCCAGCTTACAAAGCCGTCACTGACAGCCGCCTGAATTTTTGTTTCAAAATGATTTTCGTCTACGGCTGAAAGCGGAATGTTTGAGCCAAACCTGTCCATCATTTCCTCCCGCAGTTCAAGGTGGCAGACGAGCGTGATTTCCTCTGTTTTGCCGCTGAACATATTAAACATTTTCGAGGCATAATCGGCTGTATCAAACACATAATCATACTCGCTGACTTCTTTGAAAGGACGAATAGGTTCTTTAAGAATGTCAAGTTTGCGAATCCTGTCAACACGCAGGTTCATAAGATTATCATACTTACTTTTGTTGCAGACGAGATAGTAATGCCCGTCTTTCCAAATAAGCGCGTAAGGTGAAACGGTAAAAATACGGTTTGTGTAGGACTTTTTCGTTTCTTTATCAATATTTCTGCGCCTGTAGGTAAAACGAACCTGTTTTCGCCTGCTGATGGCATCATAAAGATTATCTATCAAATAATAAATTTCCTCATTATCACATTTGTTTTTATTTTCACAGTAAACCTGGGAAATCAATTTATCAGCCTGATGTGACGACACGAGGCTTTCAAGTTTTTCGGTAAGAGATTTTGTTTTGACAGGAGTGATAAAACCTGCGGAATTTACTGCATCAATGAGCAGCCTTACCTCGGGAATCTGAAAACGGCGTGAGGACATATAGTAGCCTTTTTTCGGCAATGTTGTGTGTTCTATCTGGCAGCCGATTTCGTTCAATGCTTTTATATCGGCATATATGCTTTTACGTTCGCAGGTAACGCCTTTCTCTGCAAGAAGGCTGATTAAATCGGTAGTTGACAGCGGATTGTCTTCATCTGACATTTCTTCAAGCACTTTATAAATCAATAATGTTTTTAATTTGGAATTTTGCACAGAATCACCTCTGCACAAATTTTATCACACCGAGCCGATATTTTCAACTATCGTTCTGAAAATCGGGCAGCAGTCCCCCGCTCCGCTTGTGCCGTTTTCTGTCATAACAACTATTGCATATTTTGGATTTTTATAAGGATAAAAGCCTGCAAACCACGTATTGCAGATTTCTTTACCGTCAATATACTGCCCTGTCTGAGCAGTTGAAGTTTTGCCTGCGGAGGAAAAGTTGTAATCGGCGTTTTTACCTGTACCGCTGCTTACTACAAAGCGCATATATTCTGATAATTTAAGGGCAGTTGAGGCATTCATAACACGCTTTCCCTGAGCAGGCTCATTATAATATGCGCCGCCGTTTTCATCTGCACTGCCGAGAATAATATCAGGATTATTATAAACTCCGCCGTTTGCTATTGACGATATAACAGAGCAGAAATGAACGGGAGAATCTGTAAGAAGTCCCTGACCGAAACCGAGCAGTGCAAGCTCACCTTTTGATTTCAGGGCAATATCATCGGGAAAACTGCCTGCCTTGACGGTAATTTTGTCTTCAAGGTAAATATCTTTGGCGAAGTTGAAAGATTTTGCAGTTTCGGTTAATTTTTCAGCACCGAGTTTGAGGGCAAGATTTATAAAATAACAGTTGCAGGAATTTGCAAGTGCCTCTTTCATATTCTGACTGCCGTGAGCAGTTTCCTTTTGGCAGGAATAAGTTGTATCGCCGACTGTGATACTGCCTTCACAGTTGAAATCTTCATAAATGCCGTTTTCAACAGCACAGGTGCAAACAACAAGTTTGAAAACGGACCCAACTGAATATGGCAAAATCCCTCTGTTGAGATAATCGCCGCCTTTACTGACGAGTGCAAGAATATTGCTGTTTTTCACATCCATAACGACGACTGCGCCTTTTTTCATCGACTTTGACGCATCGGCAGCTATCTTTTGAATATCACTGTTTAATGTTAAAATAACGCCCCTCTGAGGACAATATTCATCGTCAACTACCGTGCCGCTGTCACCGTCAAGCAGTCTGCCGAGGGCATCTACAGAAAAGTTTATCTTTTTACTGCCTATTTCATCATCGAAATTTGATTTGAGTGAATTTATGAAAACATCGTCGGTATTTGTGTCACCGACTGTTTCAACAG
>CABUAS010000024.1 GCA_902489595.1 uncultured Oscillospiraceae bacterium
TGCGTATTCTTGCCGCCGCAGTAGCACCGCCTGCAACACCGCCTATAATTACAACCTTCATTTATTTTACCACCTTTCCACGGTAGCTGCTGATGCCTCCGATATTTTTTGCATTTATGTAACCAATTTGCTTCAAATAGGATACAGCTTGTCCGCTTCTACCACCGCTTAAACAATGCACATAAAGCGGTGTACTTTTGTCTTTGACGGTATTCTCAATGGAAGAAATTCTATCAAGAGGTATGTTGATGCTTCCGTCAATGTGACCGTCGCGGTATTCCTCTGCTGTTCTCACATCAAGCAATACAGCACCGTCGTTTGTTTCGTATTCCGCAACACCGGTGTTGATGTCGGCGGTGTTGCGGAAGAAATTAAACAGTCCCATCTTTTTCTCCTTACAGCATTGCTTCAATCTGCTCTTTCGGTCTATAGCCTACAACCTGATTTTCGAGCTTTCCGTTTTTGATTACAGCAAGCATCGGGATGCTCATTACCTGAAACTGTGCCGCAAGTTCGGGCTGTTCGTCCACATTGATTTTACCGACTTTGACATCGTTTCGTTCCGCTGCGATTTCCGATACGATCGGGCCCACCATACGGCAAGGACCGCACCAATCGGCATAGAAATCGAGAAGTACAGGTTTATTAGAATTTAAAACTTCACTTGCAAAATTTTCTTTACTAATTTTAATAACAGACATCTTCGTGTCCTCCTTTGCTTTATTGTATCTTTATTATATCCGATTAAGAATCAGAGTTCTGTGATGTTATCACTTATCGCTGATTGTTTTTCTGTTCCTTAATTTGCAGATTGCCTGTGTCATCGTTCCCATCGGACAGAAAGCGCACCACGTTCTCGGCTTAAAGAAAATCATAACAATAAGACCGATTAAAAGCGATGTGAGCATCAGGCTGTAAAATCCGAAGCTGAACTGTGCCACCCAATCCGGGAATATACTTCCCGAATATGTCCATCCCCACGGAATACGGAATGTCCAAAACAGTTTGATTGCTTCACGCAGATTTTCCGCACCGCTTGCCACAAGATAGGTCTGAAAAACCATATTGCCGAACATGGCAAGGAAAAATATCAGAAAACCATATCGAAACCATTTGGATGCCATCCATTTCGGTGTTGGCTTGTTTCGGGAACATTTAAGATCTCCGCCCAGCTTGCAGTATAATTGCCCTCTGCCGCAAAGATGGTTACAGAAAAACTTGTTGCCGCCAAATGCAGCGAGTATGAGTGGCAGCAAAAAATCAATCATACCGAGCCAGGCAAAGAGAATATTGAAAAATCCAAGTGCGAAATATATGATTGACCATATCCATAAGTAATCATACCAATGTTTTTTCTTTGTTTTCATATGTTCTCCCTGCTTTCCATTGTAATACTGTTTGCCGGGCAGACCTTTTCGCATTTTCCGCATCCTACACATTTGTCCTGTGCAACCTTTGCAAAACATCCTTTATGTACCTTTATTGCTCCTAACGGGCAAATGTTTTCACAAGCACCGCAGGCAACGCAAACTGACTTATATACGACCGAATATCGTTTAGACGCCATCCTTATTCCTCCGATTAAAATTAGCTTATTATATTTTATTACGATATTTGATGCTGATATTACTTTTCCTTGTAGTAGAGCATACAGTGACAAAAGCCTTCGAAATTGGGATCGGCGATCTGATCTTTGAATTCCTTGCACATACACTTGGTATCATCTGTTTTTTCTCTGCGGCAAGGGCAGTAACCGCCCGTCTTTTTCAGTCCTTCTTTTATGGTGTTGACAATTTCCGTATCGGGATTTAATTTGATTTTCATTTTTCTTCTCCTATCATTTGCTTAATATAATTTTCCAAAACCTTTTCGCTCATGGCACCGAGCTGTGTATGGTAAATCGAGCCATCGGTGTTGATAAACACCGTTTCGGGGATTGAATAAATGCTGTAGGTGTTAGATGCGTCATATTTGGTGTCGTAATATACGGGGAAGCTGTAGCCGCCGTCAAATACGAATTCTTTGACACCGTTTACTGTTTCGTTATATCCGTCGGTGAGATTTATCATCATAAATACGACCTCATCACCGTATTTTTCGTACATCGCATCAAATGCCGGAAGCTCGGATTTACATGGGCCGCACCAGGACGCCCAAAAGTTTATAACGATCGGTTTACCAAAATACTCCGAAAGTTTTACTTCATTCATTTCCGAATCATAAACGGTGAAATCATCCGCTTGAACCACATTTTCAGAAGAAGCGCTATTCGGCTTTTCATCAGTAGAATACTTTTCCGAAAGCTTCGGATATAGCACTGCCGCTAATATCATAATCGCAACAAATGCGACCGCAATTATTATCCATACCTTGTTTTTCATCTTCTCACCTCACTTAGTAATCGCCAAAAGCGAATTTAACAGACCAAACGCCATTGCAAGTCCGACGATTATCAAGAAAATACCGCTAACCAAATTGATTACCTTATAATGTTTTTTGATAAAGGTAAAGGCTCCCGATAGCTTATCAAGCAGCACTGCGGAAAACAGAAACGGAATGCCCAGTCCCAAGGAATATGTCAGCAATAATGTCGCTCCCTTTAATGCTCCGCCTGTACTTGATGCCAACATCAAAGCAGAACCGAGAAAAGCTCCGACGCAAGGGGTTAAGCTTACCGAATAAATTGCTCCAAATAAAAAAGCCGATGCAATTCCGGTTACTTTATAACCCTTATTCATTCCCTTAAAAAACGGAATGTGGAAAACCTCCAAATAAGAAAGGCCGAACAATATTACAATAACGCCGGAAACTATATTTACGATTGTTTGATATTCGGAAAGCAGTTTTCCAAGCGTTCCCGAGAAAAGTCCGAGAGCCGTAAATACAACCGTAAAGCCCACCACAAAGGCAATAACCTTAAATATCATCTTGGGATTTTTGTTATCATCGTTTTTGCTTTGCCCCGCAAAATATGAAAAGTAAATAGGTAACATCGGTAGCATACACGGTGATATAAAGGAGATTATCCCCTCTAAAAATGTAATGATATAATCCATACGTCGAATTCCTTTCGTCAGCTTATAATATTATTTTATCAAATTCCCATATTGCTTTCCGTGATGTTATCACATAAAAAGGCGAAGTGCTTTCTACTCCGCCTTAAAATAATATGATTTTTTAATTGTTCTCCTTTTTCATGTCAACCGCTTTCATTCATTATAAATCAGATAATAAGTAAGTGTTGTTTTCATCATAATATCCGCTGCATATACATATAACCGGCTTTTCTTTATATATCTTTTAGCTTTTCTTTCATTTTCTGTAATGCTTTACGATAGGTTTTATCTGCGGTATCGGGTGAAGTTAAACCGTGATCTATTGCTATATCTATAAATGCTTCTTTATGCAATGACTGGGTGACTGGCAAAACAGACCTCTGAAAAGGATGTACACATTTCTGTTTGTGGACTGTATGTATGTCACGATCAGAAAAGAGTATGAGAGCAAAAATTACGCAGTATATACGATATTAGGCTATGATACAGACGGAGAAAAGGACATTTTAGGCTTATGGCCTAACGAAAGCGAAAGCAAGCACACCTGGATGCAGATATTTGACGAGCTGAAAACACGGGGTGTAGAGGATGTGCTGTTTATCAGTATGGATTGTGTTTCGGGACTTGAGGAAGGTGCAAAAGCAATTTTCAAGGGTGTAGTTGTACAGCGTTGTGTTGTACATTTAATCCGAAATTCAATAAAATATGTGCCGAGCAAGGACTACAAAAAATTCACACATTCCCTGAAAAAAGTCTATGGTGCACCAAGTCTTGCGGCAGCCAGAAAAGCCTTTGAACAGTTCTGTCAGGAGTGGTCACAGTATCCGGGTGCAGTAGATGTATGGAAGCGAAATTTCAATCATGTAGAGTAGCTTTTCGATTACGGCAGTGCAGTAAGAAAAGTTATGTACACAACAAATGCTGTTGAAAGCATCAATTCCAGTTTCAGAAAGGTCACCAAAAAAGGAGCGTTTCCGAACGAAAACGCACTTCTTAAATTGCTCTATCTCAGAATTACCGAGCTCTACAAAAAATGGAACGGCAGTAAAGTGCAGAATTGGGCTATGGTCAGAAATCAGCTTGCGACCAACGACAAAATTAAAGCCCGTATTGAGAAATACGAGCACTTAATCTGACGCCGTTTTTGACCGCCTTTTTCGTTTCGCTACGCTCCACTTCAAAGGCGGTCAAAAACATCAATTATCTAACTTCTTAAAAAACTTACACACTTTTATTGACAAAGCCGTGACAGTGTTTTGATTTCGTTGTTTTCATTCTTTTTTACCATGCTTTTAACCTCCTGTATTTTAGTAACGCAGTTGCCAAACCGTTTCTATTATACTGCGAGGTTATTTTTTCGCCAACACTCTCGCCTTGCTTTCAGCTCGGCGGTTTTATTTTTACTAAAGCTTTTTATTTTCCCACCTGTAGAACCGGGGGTTTAGTCTTTGCTGAAGAGACAAAAATAAGGTGCAGAAATTCGATGTTTCTGCACCTTTTCATATACACTGAGGCATGGCGGTTCGTAGATTACATCACACCCTGCAGTTATATTTCTGTGATTATACTTTCAAGGAATGATACAAACTGTTTCATTCCTTTTTCTGTTCTGTCAAACACACCGCACTGCTCAAGTATTTCAGTGAACACAATGCCGATTTCTTCTTTTAAAATATCATTAATATTTTCCGGTGTGATATTATGCTTTGCTTTAATCTGTTCTGACCATTCATAATGTTTTGCCAATTTTTCGTTATTTTTAATATCATCACCGTTCAGCATTGCCTTTGCAAGTTCTGTCATTTCACCCTTGAGCCTTGAGGGAAGAACGGCAAGACCCATAACTTCAATAAGGCCGATATTTTCCTGCTTGATGTGATGATGCTCGGGATGCGGATGGTAATATCCCATCGGACATTCCTCTGTAGTAATATTGTTTCTAAGGACAAGGTCGATTTCAAATTTGCCGTTTCTCATTCTTGTAATCGGCGTGATTGCATTATGCTTTTCGCCGCTTGTTTCTGCAAGAATAAACGCCTCTTCATCAGTATAATTCTGCCAAGCGTTAAAGATTATTCCTGCCAAATCGGCAAGGCGGTATCTGTCTTCACAGGCAATTCTTATAACGCTCATAGGCCATTTTACAATGCCTGCGTCAACATCTTCATATCCTTTAAAAGTGAAAGGAACTTCAACAGGCGCTTTTGCCATTGCAAATTCATAGTTGCCGCCCTGAAAATGCTCGTGAGTAAGAATTGAACCGCCGACAATCGGCAGACCTGCGTTTGAGCCGATAAAATAATGCGGAAACTGCTCAAGAAATGAGAGAAGTTTTATAATAGCGGCTTTGTCAATCTTCATAGGAATATGCTCTGCATTAAACACAATACAGTGCTCATTGTAATAAACATACGGTGAATACTGAAGATAAAAATCAGTGCCGTCAAGTTTAATCGGAATGATTCTGTGATTCTGCCTTGCAGGATGATTAACTCTGCCTGCATAGCCCTCGTTCTCTTTGCAGAGCATACATTTGGGATATGAACTCTGTTTCATTTTAAGTGCGGCAGCAATCGCCTTCGGGTCTTTTTCGGGTTTTGAAAGATTTATTGTAATATCAATATCTCCGTATTCTGTTTTCGTAACCCATTTAAGGTCGTTTTTAACTCGATATTCTCTTACATAATTGCATGTTTTTGCAAGTTTATAGTAATAATCTGTTGCCGCTTTCGGAGAAATACAGTATTTATCATAAAAAGTTTTAATAACCTGCGACGGACGGGGAGTAAGAACACCCATAATTTTCGTATCAAACAAGTCACGGTAAACAATACTGTCCTCACAAAGCCCATTTTTAACCGCATAATCGAGCATAGTTGACAGTATTTCTTCAAGCGTATATTCGCCGTTTACATCAATATCATCATAATAATCAAGATTAAGAACATCACACAATGAATTTATGCAGTAAACTTCATCTTCTTTTTCAATTAAATTTTCTGCAATTCCATACTGTGTAAGTGCTTTGATTGCTTCAAAAATTTTCATATTCTGCACCTTTCAAGTTTGTTATTAAATATAAAAATATTTTAACAGAAACATATCTGTTTTTCAAGTCACATTTAAAATAAAAAAAGCGGTAAGTACCCAAATTGATACTTATCGCTTTTGGTACGAGAGATGGGACTTTCTTCTCCGGCTATTGAAAGGTCCCCAAATTTACCCAGCGCAAAAGCGCACGGTAAATTTGGAGGTCGTTTCAAGTCCTATAAATAATTAAAGACTCAGCAACAAATGTTGCCAAGTCTTTAATGGTGCGAGAGACGGGACTTGAACCCGTACGAGTCGCCCCACACGCCCCTCAAACGTGCGCGTCTGCCGATTCCGCCACTCTCGCGTCAACGATATGAATTATAGCAGATGAAGCATTAAATGTCAACACTTAAATTAAAAATTTTCAAAAAATCTTTCGGTGTATCTGCAATCAAAGACGGCTTTGCCGAAACGAGGCTTTCACGCGAGCGAAAGCCCCACGAAACTGCTATCGATTTACAGCCAATATTATGCGCCGATTCTATATCAACACTGCTGTCGCCTGTCCACACACATTCTTCTGCATTAACATTAAGTTTATTCATAACAATTTGAGGCATTACCGTATCGGGCTTTTTAGGAACATTATCAACTGCGCCGAGAATAAAATCAAATGTATTTTTACCATAAACGGTTTCTACCATTTCAACGGCAGAAATATTCGGCTTGTTTGTACAGACTGCAAGTTTATAACCTTTTCTTTTAAGTGCGGTAACAATATCAATCATACCGTCATATGCACAGGCATTATCAAGTTTAATTTCGTTATATTTTACTTTAAATTCGGCATAGAGTTTATCAAGTTCTTCATCTGACAATTTACCGCCAAACGCACGGCTGACAAGCAGTTTTGCACCGTTGCCGACAAAGTTTTTATAATCATTCAAAGTCCATTTCGGCTCTATCCCCTGCTCTTTCAGAAGATAATCACAGGCACCCGCCAAATCATCAATAGTATTTACCAAAGTGCCGTCGAGATCAAAAATAATACACTTTGCCTTTCTGATTTCAGACATTATTTCACAATCATTCATATAAATCGCTTAAATCCTCAATTTTTCTTTTTCTGCTGTTTGAAACTAATTTGTATACTATAAATACAAGCACAATTCCGCCCAGAACAGCAGACTCAATATAGATTCTTTTATTCTGTGCCTCACTGTCGGCAGACAGCTGACCGCCTTTAACTCTTGACCAAAGGCTTGACTGAACCTCGAGTATATTCTGCGGCAAATTATGAAAATACTGCCCGTTCGGCAATGGGTCCGGATAAACAGCCTCACTGCCGTAAAGGGAACTTTCTTCATTATTTCTTACGGTAATATTAGGTGATGCATAATAAATAAATTCCGTATTTTCGAGTGCAACCTGAGGCTCATGCATAAAATTTATAAACGCCTCCGCACCGCGCTTGTTCTGAGCACAGGTCGGAATACAAAACGCATCATAAAAAATGTTTACGCCCTCTTTCGGAAAGCAATAGTCAAGGTCTTCATTGTTTTCACTCATAAGAACGTAGTCACCTGCATAATAAGTAGCAAAAGCGTATTCCCCGCTCTCCATAAGATTAAACACCTCGTCCATTACATAAACGGGTGAAACAGTATCTCTCTGCTTGGCAAGAAGTTCTGCACATTCCTGCCAGTCAGCTTCATTTGTACTATTGAAATCTTTGCCAAGCATTGCCTGAGCAATAGCAAAAGCATCACGAGAATTGTTAAACATCAAGACTTTGCCTTTGTACTGCTCATCCCAAAGAACAGACCAGCTGTCGGGCACTTCATCAACAAGTTTTGTGTTATAAATAAGTACGGTTGTGCCCGCATTATAGCACAATGAATATTTCTGTTCAGGGTCAAAATAAAGATATTTACAGCTGTCATCAATAAGTGAAATATTAGGCACATTATTCCAGTCTATTTCAAGCAGCATATTTTCATCAATCAAACGGGCAATCATATAATCGCTCGGTGCGATAACATCATAGGAAACACCGCCGCCCGAAAGTTTTGAATACATATTTTCATTTGATTCATAATTTGTGTAATTTACTTTTGCGCCTGTTAAGCGTTCAAACTCGTGCACAACATCCATTGAACCTTCAGAGCCGTCTGAAATATACTCGCCCCAGTTATAAACATTAACTGTTGTACCCTGAAGACCGAGAGATGCATAATAATCCATCTGTTCCTGAGTAAAAACCTCGTCATCGGCAAAAGAAGCTATTGAGACAGGCACAACTGCAATAACCAAGCTAAGAAAAAAGGTGATTAATTTTTTCATTTGGCATCACTCTTACCCTTTTTCTCTGCTCTTGCCTGAACAATATTCATAACGATAAGAAGTACAAGCGTTACAACGAAAACAAGTGTTGAAAGAGCATACATATCAGGCTTAACTCTTTTTTTGGTTAATGAAAAAATGTAAATCGGCAAAGTCTGAAAACTCGGACCGTTTGTAAAATACGAAATAATAAAATCATCAATAGAGAGCGTAAAGCTCATTACAAGACCTGTTAAAATACCGCTTGCAATATTAGGCAGTACAACTTTAAAAAAGGCAAAAAACGGCTTGCAGCCAAGGTCGACAGCAGCTTCATAAATATTGTAGTCAAACTGATTGAGCTTAGGAATTACATTAAGAATTACATACGGCAGGCAAAATGTTACATGTGCAATCAGAAGCGTTGAAAAGCCGAGAACATTTGATTTGTTTACGATTGTACCTGCAAACACAAAAAGCAGCATCATTGAAATGCCTGTTACAATTTCCGGATTCATCATAGGCACATTTGTAACCGTCATCAAAGTATTTTTATAAAGTGAATTTCTGCTTTTGAAAATGCCTACCGATGCAAGCGTGCCGAGAACGGTTGCAATCAATGATGATGCAACTGCAAGCAAAAGTGTATTTTTTAAAGCATCCATTGCTGATGAGTTGGAAAACATTTCACCCCACCATTTTGTTGAAAAGCCGGTAAAAATATATGTGCTTGAAGTATCATTAAACGAAAAAAGCGCCATAACAACAATGGGTGCATAAAGAAAAATAAACATTAGCACCATATAAAACCTTGAAGCAGGAGATAATTTTTTCTTCATATAATAACCCCTCCTTCATTTTCATCAGAAGAACCAAAATGGTTCATTACTCCAAGACAGATAAGAATTAAAAGCATAAGCACAAAGGAAAGACTTGCACCTAAATTGTAATTATTGGCACTCTGAAACTGAGTTTCAATAACGTCGCCGATAAGAACAATCTGACCGCCGCCGAGTTTTTGCGTAATATAAAATGTTGAAACACAGGGCACAAAAACCATTGTAACACCGCTTAAAACACCCGGAAGCGAAAGCGGCATAATTACTTTTGTAAACACCTTGAATCTGCCTGCTCCCAAATCCTGAGCCGCTTCAACAAGCGAATTATCCATTTTATTCATAATTGAATAAATAGGCAAAATCATATAAGGCAGAAAATTATACACCATACCGAGTATAACTGCACCGCCTGTATTGATAAGTTCAAGGCTTTTAAGCCCCATTAAATTCAGGATGGTATTGATAATTCCGCTGTCTCCTAAAATAGTCATCCAAGAATAGGTTCTGATAAGAAAATTCATCCACATCGGAATCATAACCATAAGAAAGAATACACGCTGAAGGCTCATTTTTGTTTTAGTCAGAAAGTAGGCAAACGGATAACCTATAACAAGGCAAATGAGCGTTGCAAAAACGCCGTAAAGTATTGAAAGCAGAATTGTTGCCGTATACTCAGGCAAAGCAGTAATATTATTAAAGGTAAATGCACCTGTTGAATCAGTAAGTGCATAATAAAGCACCATAATAAGCGGCGCAATTATGAAAAGAATTGCCCATACGAGATACGGCTTGTCCAGCAAAGAACGTGAAAATTTAGTTTTCATTCTCAGCCTCCCAGTCATAATCTGCATCATTAATATGGTCAAATTCATCTGAGAATGTAGAATAGTCGCCGTATTCGCCGCTGTATTCACTGCGTTTCATAACGTGAATGGAATCGGCGTCAATATACATTGCAACCTTTTCGCCAACTTTGTGATATTCGGTAGTCTGTACCAGCCAGATAAAACCGTTTACATCAACAAAGGTTTCGTAAAAAGTACCCTTAAAAACAACGTCGGTAACTATGCCTGTGAGTGAATCTTTTTTGCCGATTTCACAGAAGGTAATATCCTCGGGGCGGATAACTGCCTCAGTAACCTCATTCGGTTCAAAGCCGCTGTCAAGGCATTCAAAGGTAACACCTGCAAAGCTTACAAGATAATCCTTTATCATAACGGCATCAACAATATTCGATTCGCCGATAAAATCAGCCACAAAAGCGTTTACAGGCTCATTATAAATATCCTCAGGCGTGCCGATCTGCTGAATTTTGCCCTTGTCCATAACAACAACTCGGTCACTCATGGAAAGAGCCTCTTCCTGATCGTGAGTGACATAAATAAAGGTAATGCCGAGGCGCTTTTGAATTGCTTTAAGTTCCTTCTGCATATCCTTGCGCAGTTTCAAATCAAGCGCACCGAGCGGCTCATCAAGGAGCAGAACATGCGGTTTATTTGCAAGTGCCCTTGCAATAGCAACACGCTGCTGCTGACCGCCCGAAAGACTGTCAATAGACCTTTTTTCAAAGCCTTTAAGATTAACGAGTTCGAGCATTTCGGCAACTGTTTTTCTTATTTCATCTTTCGGCATTTTCTGAAGTTCAGGACCGAAAGCAATATTTTCATACACATTTAAATGCGAAAAAAGAGCATAACGCTGAAAGATAGTATTTACCTTTCTTTTATGAGGCGGAAGATGATTTATCTTTTTGCCCTCAAAAATAATCTCGCCTTCATCAGGCTCCAAAAAACCTGCAATACAGCGCAGGGTTGTAGTTTTGCCGCAGCCTGATGAACCGAGAAACGTTATAAACTCTTTTTTATTTATAGATAAATTCAGTTTGTCAAGAACGGTATTATCACCGTATTTCACTGTAATATTCTTAAGATCAATTATTTTTTCCAATTATGCACTTCCTCTTTGTAACCCGATTTTAAAGCCTTTTAATAATAAAAAACATTAATAGATTTAATATAACAAATTACGCGCAAAAGTCAACAATTTTTATAATATTTTTTTAAGAATTTCTTCGCCTTTTGCGACTTTGTTAACTGTGTCGGTTACAAGCGTAAAATCGCACACTACCGATTTCGGTTTGTGTATGCAATCGTCCATACCGGCAGGTACAAAATAGTAGTTTTTGTAATTCATAAGACTGCCTATATTCTTTGCCGCACCGCCAAGAGCATCATTTGTTGACACACCTATAATAACCGGCCTTGAATTTCTTAAATGGCTTTTTACAGCCATTGTAACAGCCGTATCGGCAATACCCCCTGCAAGTTTAGCGAGCGTATTGCCTGTGCACGGAACAACACACAGAATATCAAACATTTTTTTAGGTCCGATTGGCTCTGCCTGCTCGATTTTATGAATAATGGAATGACCCGTTATTGCAATAATTTCATTCTGAAAATCTTTGGCATCACCAAAGCGTGTATCTATACTGTAAGCGTTTTCGCTCATAATCGGATAAACATCATATCCTGCACGAACTAAATCTTTTAAAGCCTCAATAGATTTGCTGAAAGTGCAGAAAGAGCCTGTTAAAGCATAACCTATTTTCATCAATTTCCCTCCTAAAGTAATCAAGATAAATCCAAATAAGTTTTTTATGAACGGATTTCCCGCTATGCTGTGTTTATTGCTTAATCATTTCAAGTACGGCCTCACCTATACAGATGCCTGCCGTTTTTGATGTGTATTTTGACGGCATTGCTCTGCCGCTGAGTCTTTTAAGCTTCAAGCTGTCTGCCACAAGCGTGTCTATTCCGCCCGGAAATGATGCAAGGTCAAGTATTACTGCGTTTTTATCAAGTGCAGAAAGCTCTGCCTTTGTAAAGACAATATGCGGAACGGTGTTTATTACAATATCATAATCTGATTTTTCTTTAAGCTGCGAAAAATCAATATACTTTGCACCGGCGAATTCTGCCTCGGTTTTTGATAAACTGCTTCTTGAGCAGACGGTAATATGACCGCCGTAGGCTTTTAATATTTTATGAAGTGCCTTTGCAATTCTGCCGTAGCCTGTTATAAGTATTTTTGCATTATTCAGTGAATAATCTGTTTCATTTTCGAGATAGGTTACGGCACCCTCGGCAGTCAGAATTGCATTTTTCAGAACATAATTTTCATTTTCCATATAATTTTCGCCGAAATTTTCTTTAGCCATTCCGTGAAAAACTTTTTTATTTTCAAGCCCTTTGAACATATAAGGCTTTGTAAGCACGGGAAGTATTACAAAATCAGCGTCGTCAATATCTTTAACATATATAAAACCATTATCTTCAAGATAATTCTTAACATAATTCATTCTTAAATCATCTGCATAAGGAATTGCAAATGTTCGATATGACATATTAACACCCCTAACAATTTTATAATATGCTTAAAAAATTTTGTTGTTATCAACTTTACTGTTTATTTTTCAGATGAAAAGTTGTATAATATATTAAAGAATTTAATTGGAGGCATACTCTTGAATAATATAGATGAACTTTTAAGGCAATCAAAGAATATTCATTTTATCGGCATCGGCGGTGCAGGTATGTGCCCGCTTGCTGAAATTTTTATTTCACTCGGTTACAATATTACAGGTTCTGACAATAACGACACCGAAACTTTCAGACGAATTGAAAAAGAAGGTGCAAAAGTATTTTTAGGTCAGGTAAAAGAAAACATTTCTGATGACACTGACATAGTTGTTTATACGAACGCAATTCTTGCAGGGAATGAAGAACTTGATTATGCAAAAGAGCATTTCCCTACCTTTGAACGTGCAGAACTTTTAGGCGCAGTCAGCCGAATTTTCTCAAACTGTATCGGCGTATGCGGCACCCACGGAAAAACTACTACATCTTCAATGATTACACAGGCATTGCTTGAAGCAGGGCTTGACCCGAGTGCAGTTATAGGCGGCAAACTGCCGATTATTGACGCTTACGGCAGATACGGACACAGCCAGAATTTTGTGTGCGAATCCTGTGAATTCAACAATACTTTTCTTCATATGAACGCCGATATGGCGGTTGTTCTTAACATTGACGAAGACCATCTTGACTTTTTCGGCAATCTTGATAACATAAAAAAATCATTTCGTAAATTCTGCGACAATACAACAAAGACAATCATATATAACGGCGACGATGAAAACACCCTTGATATGCTGAAAGGCATTGAGAGCAAGGAGCTTATTTCATTCGGCACGAAAGCTGCAAACGAATGGACAGCAAAAAACATTGTTGTTCCGGGCGGTTTTCACCTTGAATATGATATTTATCATTTTGACAAATTTATTACTCATATCGAATTATCTGTTCCCGGCGAGCACAATATTCTTAATTCCCTTGCCGCTTTCGTTGCATCATATATGAGCGGTGCCGAAACAGAAAAAATCTGCGAGGGGTTAAAGCATTTCGGCGGTGCAGGCAGAAGATTTGAGCTTAAGGGCACCTACAAAGGCATAACTATTGCCGATGACTATGCCCATCATCCGAAAGAAATCGAGGTTACACTTAACGCTGCAAACAAAATGGGATACAAGCGTGTATGGGCAGTGCACCAACCGTTCACTTTCACAAGAACCGCCAAGCTGCTTGACGATTTTGCAAGAGTTCTCAAAATGGCTGATAAATGCATAATTTCGGAAATTATGGGCAGCCGTGAGGTTAACACAATAGGAATAAAGGCAACTGATTTATCGGAGAAAATTCCGAATTCGATTCAGATAGACAAACTTTCAGACATTGCCGACTACCTTGCCGAAAACTGCAAAAGCGGCGACCTTGTTATTACCCTCGGCTGCGGTGATGTTTATAAAGTTTCACGAATGCTTGTTGAAAAGCTGAAAGATTAGAAACGGGTCGTAGAGGAGGGTAACCCCACTTTTACAACGCCGAAATCTATAAAAAAAGCCTTTCCTTCGAGGAAAAGGCTTTTTTTAATAAAATTCAAATTTAATATCGGCATCTGGGAAATAGAGAGATTTATAGGTGTTATCATCGTACTGAAGAAGTACAAAATCACCGATTGAGGTGTTGCCTTTATATTCAAAACCGTCTTCCGTTTTTGAAACATTATTCTGTTCGCTTGCTTTCAGCGACTGAAAAGCGTCATAGATAATTACGGCAGGATTGGCCGTATTTTTTTCGGGTGCGATAACATAACTCATATCACCGTAAAGGTATTTTACTTCTGACCCGTTATAACTGATTGTAAGACCGTTTGCATTAGTTGATGTTGCCGTGACGGTTACAATATTTTCATCAAGCGTTATATTGCAGCTGCAAAAGAAATCCCCCGAAGTGTAGGCAGAATTCTGATTAAAATCTACCAGTTCGGGGGTATAATTCTGTATTGAACATCCTGAAAACAGTACTGTTAAAAGCACCAATAAAGGGATTATTTTTTTCAAAAAACCATTCCACTCATTCAAATTCAGATAAAAGCGCAGGGAGAAGTTCAAGCATATCATCAACCGCCATACCGTGCTGGCTGAGTTCTTTTGCAGTAATGTCGCCGCAAAGACCGTGAATATAAACGGCGCATTTTGCACTGTCAAACGCAGAAACGCCCTGTGCGATAAATGAGCCAATCATACCTGAGAGCATATCGCCCGTACCGCCCATTGCCATTCCCGGATTGCCCGTTGTATTCACAAAAACATCATCGCCGTTTGTTACAACAGTATTTGCTCCTTTAAGCACAACTGTGCAGCCGTATTCATTTGCAAAAGCCTTGGCGACTGCAATTCTGTTTTGCTGAACATAAACAGTGTTCTCGTTGATAAGGCGGGCCATTTCGGCAGGGTGCGGCGTTATAACAACATCGCTGTGCGCCTCCCTTAAAATATCTATATTCGGCAGAAAACAATTTATACCATCTGCATCAAGAACAAGCGGAACACCGCATTCTCTTATAATTTGATTTGTAAGCACCTGCGTATCATCGTTATTACCTATACCGCAGCCGAGAACGACCGAATCAGCCCAGGTAAGTTCCTTTAAAATATGAGTAAGAGAACCCATTGAAAAAGTTTTTTCTTCATTTTCGCTCATAGGGGCAAAAAGCGGCTGTATTAAATGCGAAGTCATTACGGGATAAATTGATTTCGGAAAAACGCATTTCAATAGACCCACACCTGTTTTAAGTGCAGCTTTTGCCGATATGACTGCCGCGCCGCACATTTTATAGCTTCCGCAGATATTAAGCTGATGGCCGAAATCACCTTTATGAGAATTGACAGAACGTTTTACGAAACAGGATTTTACTGCTTTTTTAGTGATTGTTTCGGCATATTTTTCAGTATAACAATCATCGGGTATTCCAATATCAACTGTAACAATCTTACCGCAGTATTCATTTGACGGAGGCAGAATATGACAATATTTGAGTGTTGATATGGCAATCGTCAAATCTGCTTTAACGGCGTTAACAGCACTGCCGTTTGAAGCGTCAGTTCCGCTTGGAGTATCAACCGAAACAACAATAGCATCACTGCTGTTTACTGCGTCAAAAACCGTATTGAAAGGCTCTTTCGGCTCGCCGTGAAAACCTATACCGAAAATGCAGTCCACAATCAGAGTGCAGTTAAAATCGGCTTCAGCAAAATCAATAATTTCAACGTCGCTGTCACGAGCCTCATTAAAATACATCAAGGATTCGTCAGTCACGGGCATTTTATCTGCAAGGACAATTTTTGCATCTGCACCGAAATCGGAAAGAAGTTTTGCAATAACAAAGCCGTCACCTGCGTTTTTTCCATTGCCGCAGACAACAAGAACGGTATTTCCGACAATATCGTCACCGTAATACTTTACAATTTTTTTAAAGCATTCCTGCCCTGCCCTTTTCATCAGTTCAGCCTCTGTAAAATACCGTTCAAAAGACAACTGCTCTGCCTTTTTAATTTCATTTGCGGTTAAAATTTTCATAACTAACTCCACAATATTACGGCCGCAACGGCATAACCGCCGTCGTGGCTTATTGAAACATCGCAGTTTGCCACACCGCTTAAATACGGCTTGCCGTTTTCATTATGCAATATTTCAACGCTGTTAAGTTTTTTCGTAATTCCGGTGCCGAGTGCCTTGAAATAAGCCTCTTTAGCGGCGAAAATGCCTGCAAAATTTTCGGCATTTCTGCAATATTCAATCTCATTGACAGTAAAAACCGAAGTTTTGAAAGACGCTATTTCAATGCTTTTTTCAATTCTTGAAATATCAACAATATCAGTTCCGATTTTAAACATATCAGTCACCGACAGGCGTTACCGAAAAACTGTTTTCATAACTTAATACGCTTCGCTTATTGTGTTCGCCCAAAGGAACAGGACCGCAGGCGTTTGAACCTGCACCGAGCATATAACCGTCAATATGAACATCGGTTGTATCGTATTCTTTCAAATCTTCTGCGTGAGCGGCTTTTGCACACTGCTCTGAATTATAATGATTTGCACCAAATACAAACGAATTTTCGCTTTCAAACTCAAAACCTGTGCCGTCATCATCAGTAACCCTTGCCCAGTAAGTGCCAAATCGCATACCGCTTTCCTGCGGTTTAATGTACCTGTGGTGCATATTTGAAACTTTAAGGCTCTGAATACCATAAACAGTATGTTCTTTAAAATCAGAAACACTTTCCATATCATAGCCGAAATAAGTTACATTTGAAAATTCTTTCGGCATCTCAATCTGAACACCAAGCCTCGGCACAGAATAAAACTTAAGATTTTTGTACTTATATTCAACATCAATTCTGCCGTTTGAATGAACAGTATACTGAACTGAAAATCTGCCTGCATTATTAAGTTGTGAAGTTGACAGTTTGAAATCTGAATTAATAATTACAGTATTATTTTCTTCTTTATAAGCATTTTTAACAGCAGTTTTATTTTTGTAAGACAGGTTATCAAGACCTTTTTTGTGCCAGCCTCTTTTTAAGTTCATATCGTTATCAAGCGGTGCTCTGTATAAAGACGGAGTAAATCCTTTTGAATGTGCAAGCGGAACACTGTTGATAAACTGTTTGCCGTTATAAATATAACTTTCAAACTCACCTGTTGTTTTGTTATAAACAAGTTCGCCTTTTTCAAAAGTAACAACAAGTTTATCTTCGCTGTTTTCAGTCTTGATTTTGAAATCTGATTCATTAGCAGACTTAGCATTATACTTACTGTTTAAAATAATCTGCTCTCTTGCGATTTCAATTTTCCCGTCAAAGTATTCAAAAATAATTACTGTGTGCTTATTGATTTTTACTTCGATTTTCTGCTTAACACTTCTCTGCGGTTCAACCGAGATTTTAAATTCGCCGCTGTCTGCCGGCTCACCGTTATGAAGAACTCTGTATTTAACTGTATAATCGGCAGTTTTGAAATAGCCGTGGTTAAAGAATTCATATTCGTTATTGCTGATTTTCCTTGCTCTGACAGGGCGGTAGCAGTTTTTCATCTGAAATGCGCCGGTATGCGGTGTTCTGTCGGGAAAGAAAAGACCGTCTACGCAGAAATTACCATCGTGTTTAAGTTCGTGATGATCGCCGCCGTAAGTGTATTTATACGGTCCTTCTTTTTCAAGAACAGCATGGTCTGCAAACTCCCAGATACAGCCGCCGAGCAGATTATCGCCCCTGTAAAACGCCTGAACATACCTTTCAAGATCGCCGGCACCGAGACCCATTGCATGTGCATATTCACAAAGATAATACGGCTTGCCGTAATACTTTCTGCGTGCTCCGCTGCCGTCTGCAATTCTATCAACTCTATTCGGGTGTGCATACATCTCTGAAATAACATCATACGCCCAGCGCCTTGTTCTGATAACAGCCTCGTAATGAATCGGAATCGGAGATAATTTTTTAAGTTCACCATAGCAATAATCCTGATTTTTATAGCCGTGAGATTCATTGCCGAGCGACCACATTGTAATAGAAGGATGGTTTTTATCTCTCTGATACATACGGTAAACTCTGTCCCAATAATGACCCTGCCACTTAGGATTATGAGAGCAAGCACCCTGCCTGTGAAGTTCTGTCTGGCAGCCATGAGTTTCTATATCAGCCTCATCAACAACATAAATACCATATTCATCGCACAAATCAAGGAAAGCTGCATCGGGAGGATAGTGAGAAGTACGGACGCAGTTTACATTAAATTCTTTAAAGGTTTTAACATCTTTTTCCATATCGGCTATAGTCATTGCAAAACCTGCCGATTCGTTTGTATCGTGATGATTTACACCGAGAAGTTTAATTCTTTTGTTATTGAAATAGAAAACATTTTTTCTTATTTCAATATGTTTAAATCCGATTTTTTTTCTTATGATTTCAATAACTTCTCCCTCTTTTGAAAGCGAAAGATAAAGATTGTAAAGTTTCGGAATTTCAGCACTCCACTCTTCAACATCAAGCACATCAAAAGTAATTTTGTCAATTTTTTCGGGGCAGATATTAACTGATTTCGATGCAACAAGTTCGTTACCGTCAAAAAGTTCTGCATTAAACGAAACTTCTTCTTTGATTTTGAAAGTCGGAATAACATCAAGCATATATGAACCGTCACCGTTGAAAGTTGTTTTAGCCTCAAAATCGTAAATGCTGTTGTCGGCAGTTCTTACAATTAAAACATCACGGAAAATGCCATTGTTTCTGAACATATCCTGTGCCTCAAGGTAAGTGCCGTTGCTCCATTTATGAACGACTGCAACAACCTCATTTTCGCCCTCGTGCAAAAATGAAGTTACTTCAAATTCAGATGTATTATGGCTGCCCTCGCTGTAGCCGACATATTTACCGTTTACAAAAACATCAAGAGCACCTGCAACGCCAAGAAAAACAAGATTGAAATTGCCTTTTGCATTGCCGAGTGAAAAGCGCTTTGAATAAACACCTGCAGGGCAGTCATCAGGAATATAAGGCGGATTGGGCTTGAACTGATACCTTGTATTTACATAATACGGCTTTTCATAGCCTGTAAACTGCCAGCAGGACGGAACGGCAATATTGTCCATCTCTTCACTGTCGGTATCAAAACTGTCCGGAATTTCAAGGCAGTTTTTGTAATATTTGAATTTCCATTCGCCCGACAAAACTGCAACCATAGAAGAATTTGAGCGCTCAGATCTTATATCTGTTGCAAGCATTTCATCTCTGCTTTCAAACGGAATAAAATATGAACGGGGTTCAAGAACATTATCCTTATAAATTTCAAAAGTTTTATAATTATCGGTTTTCAAATTGTAAATCATAATAATACGCTCCAAAATTTATTTAGATATATTATACATTATACAAGAAAATAATTTTGTATTAAAATATAATCAGTGAAGTATTTGAATAATGTAATATCCGACCGCATTTTTAAATATACATTACTGAGGATGGTGACAGCCATGAACAGCAATGTTGAAAAAAGATGTATTGAAATCGGGAATTACATAAAAAACACGGGTGCAACCGTAAGAAAAGCAGGGGCAGTTTTCGGAATAAGCAAATCTACCGTACATATTGATGTTACAAAAAGGCTTTACGAAATAGACAGAGAGCTTTATAAAGAGGTTAAAAAAGTGTTGCAGGAAAACAAAGCACAGCGGCACATAAGAGGCGGAATTGCCACAAAAGAAAAATACAGTGCTGCAAAAAAATCGGCAAAATAAATTATTCGATTTAAGGCACAGGAGGAATTAGAAATGGATATAGGCTTTATCGGATGCGGAAATATGGCATCTGCAATCATAAAAGGCATAGTTGAGTCAAAAGTTATCAAAGGCGAGAATATCTACGCCTATAACCCGACTGAAAGCAAAACAGATAATTTAGCGGCAAAATACGGCATAAACAAATGCAAAAATGCAAAAGAAGTAGTTTCATTTGCAGATTATATCGTACTTGCCGTTAAGCCGAATAAAATTTCAGCCGTGCTTAATGAAATTAACCTTGAACTTGAAAAGAGCAATAATGTTTTAATTTCGATTGCAGCAGGAAAAACGATTGAATTTATAAGGGACAACCTTTCTCACGACAATAAAATCGTAAGAGTTATGCCGAATATTAATGCAAAAGTTAAAGAATCGTGCACTGCCTACTGTGCAAACAAAAAAGTTACGGCAGGCGAAAAGAAAAAGATTGAAAAAATCTTCGGCGCTGTGGGCACAATTACGGAAATTGACGAAAGTATGTTCCCTCTTTTCGGCGTTATTGCAGGGTGTTCGCCTGCGTTTGCATATATGTTTATTGACGCACTTGCAAGAGCTGCAATTAAAAACGGGATGAAAAAAGACGAGGCTTTGAAATTTGCCGCACAGAGTGTCTACGGCAGTGCAAAAATGATTTCAGAGTCAGACTGCCACCCGTTTGAACTTATTGACCGGGTATGTTCACCCGGCGGAACTACAATAGAAGGCGTAATATCGCTTCAGAAAGACGGCTTTGAAAGCGCTGTTCACAACGCAGTTAAGGCGGCGGTTGATAAAGATAAAAAATTATAAAATATTAAGGAGAATATGTTATGAATTATGAAATCAAAGGCGGCGAATTTCCTGCGCTCGTATGCACGCTCGAGCCAAACGAAACAATGGTAACCGAAGGCGGCGGAATGAGCTGGATGAGCCCAAATATGCAGATGCAGACGACCACAAACGGAGGCATCGGTAAAATGCTCGGCAGAATGGTATCACAGGAAAGCCTTTTTCAGAACAAATACACGGCAATCGGCGGTGTCGGTCAGATTGGCTTTGCAAGCAGTTTCCCGGGTGAAATCATTCCGCTTGATGTTTCAAACGGCAAAGAATACATATGCCAGAAATCTGCTTTCCTTGCATCTACAGAGGGCGTTGAACTTTCAATTCAGTTCAGAAAGAAACTCGGCGCAGGCCTTTTCGGCGGCGAAGGATTTATTATGCAGAAGATTTCAGGCAACGGCACTGCATTTATTGAAGTTGACGGCTCAGTAATCCGTTATACGCTTGCACCGGGACAGCAGATTATTATTGACACGGGACATCTTGTAATGATGAGCGCAACCTGCCAGATGGATGTGCAGACGGTTAAAGGCGCTAAAAATATTCTGTTCGGCGGCGAGGGTCTGTTTAATACGGTTATCACGGGACCGGGCGAAGTTGCAATTCAGACTATGCCGATTATGAAACTGGCACAGAGAATTCAGCCGTATATTGTTACAGGTAAATAATTATAATATTACGTGAGAGCACAGAGACCCTCACATACATAAAAAAACGTTCGTGAAATCACAAACTGTCAGTGTGTAGAAAAAGTCTAAATAGCAAATTTCTACACGCTGACAGACTTCGAGAAATGGAACAAAATTTTGCATTTTGCGAGTGGGTGCCGTACATAGGTACTGCCCCCGAGTAAAAGGCAAAAAACGCCAAAAGGTGCAGAAATTCGATGTTTCTGCACCTTTTTATATATGCCGTTTCGTAGGGTGCGTCGGGGGTGCGAGTGTCCGGTGGACACCTCTGCGAAGCAGAAGCACCGACCGAGCCGACAGGTGAGA
>CABUAS010000025.1 GCA_902489595.1 uncultured Oscillospiraceae bacterium
AATATATTAAGTCTTGCAAATAAATTCAAAATACAGTATAATAAATACAAATTTCGGAAATTGAGGAGTATTTTATGTATCAAAGCGAATCTTTTTTTATAAGCGACTTCAACAGAATAAATCCTTTTTCGCCGGTTGTTATAAGCGTTTACAAAATTCTTGCCGATAAAAGTTATTACCACAAGCAGGAAGATGACGAACTTGTAAACCACCCTAAAAATACCGTTTCGTTTATAAGGTGCACCGAAGGCACAGGTGAAATAACAATCAAAAACAAAAAAACAGAAATTCACGCCGATGAATATCTTTTTGTAAAATTTCACGATATTTCCGATTATAAAAGCAAATCCAACATATGGGGTTACAGGTGGGTAAATTTCTGCACCGACAATATTGACAAAAATATTGAACTGAATAAAATATACACTCTTCCTTTCAGCGAAAAAGAGGAGCAGTTATTCAGCAATCTTTTAAATTACGAACCTGATAAAATAAAAAATAACGGTTATCTGTGTTCACTTTTCACAAATTATTTTTACTATATAACGCTTGAAAGCAAAAATAACGAAAATGACGAATTAAATCAGGGGCAGAAACTTATTGATGAAATATGCGCTTATATTCATCAGAAAATTTATTCAAAAATCACTGTTGACGATATTTCGGCATTTTTCAATTTATCGTCAAGGCGGCTGCATCAGATTTTCACATTGGAACTCGGCATTTCACCAAAAAAATATATAGTAAAAAAGAAAATGGAGGAAGGGTACAAACTGCTTGTGCAGACCCCGGCACCGATTAACAAAATTGCTTATATGCTGTGTTTCAGTTCACCGTATCACTTTACAAATGAATTTAAAAAAACCTTCGGTCAATCCCCGACAGAAGTAAGAAAAATGGAGCAGAATGAATAAATTTGCACACTGACAGACTTTGAGAAATGGAACAGAATTTTGCATTTTGCGAGCGGGAGCCGTACATAGGTACTGCCCCCGAGCAAAAGGCAAAAAAACGCCAAACGCCGCAGAAATTCGATATTTCTGCGGCGTTTCATATACGTTATTACCAAACGGGTCGTCGATGACGCCGACCCCTACAGTAATATAATACCATAACATATTTTAAATTTCGGCGTGGTTCTGACCACTTTATCAATAGTCTGAATCATAATCTGTATGCACCTGTTTTGCAAACCTCTATATAATCAATATACGGTTCATTTCGGCATTCGGTTATAACAAGTTTTAAATTATCCGTTACAACAGGCTTATCAAAAATTGCAATTTTGGAAAAACCCACTACAGTACCGTTGTAAACACATTCATCACCTGCAAAGATTTTAAACCGCTCAATACGCTGCGATTTTGTTGTATCCTCGGCAAAGCGTATACGGTCTACAGACTGTTTTGCAAACGAAATATCAACAGTCATTTTATCGTCTGACACGGCAAAACTGCTGTCAATAACACAGTCGTCTTCTTTTTTGAGCCACTGACCCATTTCCTTTAACCGCTTGACATCTGCCTTACAGAACTGCCCCTGCCTGTTAGGCGGAATATTTAAAATCAGAAGGCAGTTGCTGCCGACCGAGCCGTAATAAATACTCATAAGCTTATGCAGTGATTTAAGAGACAAAATCTGCAAAGGATGATAATACCATCCAAGCCTTATTGAAACATCAACCTCGGCAGGATACCACATAAACTCATCATAATCGGCAAGAAATTTTCTTGACCCCATATCTTTAATCATAACATCCTGACAGCGCTTCTGAAACTTTTTCATATCATCGTCAGTCTGGCAATTTGCGGCAATATTCTGAAGTTCATACTGAAATTTAGGAACAACATTCCATTCGCTTTCCCTTGCTTTGCCGCTTTCATTGCCGACCCAGCGAACATCGGGGGCACAGCCTGACATTACGATATTCGGCTGAAGTTTAACGGCAGTTGACCATATTCTTTCAAAATCATATTTCTGCTTCGGCATACCGTCGGCACTTGAGCCGCAGGCACCGTCAAGCCAGAGCATAAAAATTTCGCCGTAATTCGTTAAAAGCTCGGTTAACTGCTCAATATAAAAATCATTATAAGCGTCGGTTGAATAAAGCGGACTGTTTCTGTCCCAAGGGGAAAGATAAACGCCGAATTTAAGGCCGTATTTTTTGCAGGAATCCGCCACCTCACGCACAACATCACCCTTACCGTTTTTATAAGGACTGTTTCTAATGCAGTGTTCGGTAGTCTTTGTCGGCCACAGGCAAAAGCCGTCGTGATGCTTGCAGGTAAGAACAACACCTTTCATACCTGCCGCCTTTATTGCCTCGCACCACTGATCGGTATTCTGGTTTTTCGGGTTGAAAACAGACGGACTTTCCTTGCCCGAGCCCCATTCCTTATTTGTAAAAGTGTTTATCGAATAGTGCACAAATGCATAAAATTTCATCTGCTGAATTTTAAGCTGACGCTCATTCGGAACGATTGATGTATATAAATCAATTCTATCCTGCTCTGTCATATTTCACCTCGTAATTACTGATTTAATTCTCTTCGGACAATGCTTCGTAAATCGCATTGAATATCGGCTTCGGCAGTTTTGAAGAATGAAGAACACGGAAAAATGAATTTTTATCCGCAACATCTTCAAACGGCTTATATGCCCTTTGCTTTTTAAATGTATTATCCTGCCAACGTGACATAATCGTTATTACCCTGTCACGAAGATTTTCTTTTTTGTACTCAATGGGGTTCTCAATTTCAATAACTATCGGTTCATCCGAATAATCAACAACGACGTCCTCACAGTCAATATCTTTGAAGCAGATTTTATACTGCCTGTTTTTCGGAATAACAGATGTATCGCCCTGCACCTCAACAGTCAGTTTAACTGAATTGTCAACGCTGTTATATTCATTTGTAAATACAGTTTCGGCAGTGTGATTTTCAAAATCGGTTCTGCCGTTATCCTCATACATAACAAATTTATTATTGCCTTTGAATACCCACACTTCAAGCGTTTCGGGGTTAGACACCGAATTGCCTTTATCGCAGGAAAGCGGAATTACTGCACCTGCTTTGGCAAGAACGGGGATACTGTAAAGTTCACGGTTTAATGTAAGCACCTGAGAGCCTTTATATTTCTGAAGTGTAAAAATGTCGGTATACTCGCCGTCGGGTATCCACGCCTTTACACTGCCCATACCGTTTTCTTTATTCTGCGGCGATGTTATCGGGCACACCATAAGTTCACTGCCGAACATATACTGATTAGGAAATTCATAAGCATTTTTATCATTAGGATAAGAATAATACATCGGCTCACAAAGCACAATGCCGTCTTTATGACAACGGTGATTCATCGAGAAAATATAAGGGATAAGCCTGTGCCTGAAACGCAGCCAGTCGCAAGCACTGTTATAAACATCCTGCCTGTATTTCCACGGCTCTTTGCCAAGCAGTTCAACTGCCGTTGAATGAAGCCTTAAAATCGGCTGAAATACGGCAAATTCGATCCACCTGAGATATAAATCATCATCACGGTAGCCCTGATGATGACCGCCTATATCGTGGCTCCACCAGCCATAGCCTGCATTGGCAGAGGTTGCCGTAAAATACGGCTGAAAATCAAGCACACGCCAACTGATTGCAGTATCGCCCGAAAAGCCGAGCGGGTACCTGTGTGAACCGACGCCGCCGTAGCGTGAAAGAATCAGCGGAATATCACCGTTTTCGGCATTATCAAGATAATGATAGTGATTAAGTGCGGTAAGCGGATCAAGACCCTTTACATCGGAACGCTTGCCCTGCTGCCAGTCTATCCACCAGAAATCAACACCGTCTTTTTCATACGGCTTATGCAGAATATCAAAATACGAATTCCAAAAAGTATCACTGCCGCATCTGAACTCAACAGGCTTTTTTGTGGCAGGATTTATGCCGTTTGCCTTTGCCATAGGCTCATACATATCCTCAAAATACCTTACACCGTCTTTCGGGTGCAGATTAAGCGTGATATGCAGATTTTTCGCTTTAAGTTCTTTAAGAAATGCTTTATAGTCGGGGAAAAGTGTTTTATCCCACGAATATCCAGTCCAGCCGTTTAATTTTTCTCCGAAATGCTTTTTAATATCTACCCAGTGCCAGTCCATATCAACTGTTGCAACGGTAAGCGGTATGTTTTCTTTTTCAAATCTATCCATAAGATTAAGATATTCAGACTGGGTATAAGCATGATACCTGCTCCACCACACACCGAGCGCAAAACGCGGCACAAGCGGAGTCGGTGAGCTTATGTCATAAAACGCCTTCATAGTGCCACGGTAATCCTTGCCGTAAGCAAAAACATAATAATCAAGCGAGCCTGCACGGCGGGGAATCAGTGCACCGTTTTCATCTATAAGAACACTTTTGCTGTCATCAAAAAGATACAGACCTTTTTCGGTAATAAAGCCGTCTCCAAGCGGAATTTTGCCGATTGTGTTATCAAGAGTACGGTAGGTTCCCTTTAAATTCTTTTGCTTTGAAAAGAACTCAGTGCTACCGCTGTCTTTAAAATAAACGCTGTAAGGCTTTTTGCTTTTGATTGTAAGAATAATATCCTCTGTTTCGGCAGTAATCTCACCCGATTTTTTCTTAACATCAAGCCTGCCTGCAGGGAATTTTCTGTTCCACACCGCATAACTCGGCAAATCAATAAAATTACCGATTTCAACCCTGAGCAGACGGGAAGTCAGATATGTAATACGAATATTTTTACTTATATATGTCTGTGCCCTGTCTGCTTTGGAGTCTGCTTTTATAACCAAAGACGGTTTTAACATAAATTATGCCCCCTTAGATTTTATAATTCCAATATAGCATATAAAAATTATTTAGGCAATAAAAAATTAAAATGGGCGGAAATATCCGCCCATATGACTCGTAGGGTGCGACATCCTTGACACACCGTTATTTTCGGCGGGTGAGGGCACCCCGCCCTACGATAAATCTCATTGTCTAAAACTGTGCAAATATTATATTACAGAAAATATCAAAATTTTCACGAAGTAATAATATAGCCGACGCCGAATTTTGTTGTTATGAAATCGGAAAGCCCTGCAAAGTCAAGCTTTTTGCGGAGTCTGCTGACATTCACGGTAAGTGTATTTTCATCAACAAAGCTGTCTGTTTCCCACAGTTTTCCATCAGCGTATCACGTGAAATAATTTTATTTTTATTCTCCATAAGAATATGAAGTATTGTATATTCATTTTTGGTTAGCGGTATTTTTCGCCATTATATGTCATCGTGCCGTCTGAAACATTAAGCATAGCGCCGCGATGCTCAAGAACAGTCACGGCAGAAGAAAAATCATAGGTTCTTCGCAGTAATGCCTGCACCTTGGCAATCAGCACATTTTTAAAATCGAAAACGCATTTTGTTTCAAACCCCCACGACTGAAGCCCCTTTTCAATTCCGTTTGCAATACCCGTATCATCTTCAACAATCAGAATTCTGTACATACCGTTCACCTCTCAGCCATTTTATCATATATTTGTGAACAAAAAAAAGACTCCGATCTGCAAAAACAAATCGGAATCCGAAAAATTTACATTTTGATAAAGATTAGTTGTTAATTAACTTATCTTCTTCATTGTTCCAGCTGTAAAGCTTACGAACTTCCTCGCCGACCTTTTCAGCAGGATGCTCGGCAGCAAGCTTTCTCATAGCCTTGAAGTGAACCTGTCTGCCTGCAGGGCTCATATCAAGAAGGAATTCTTTTGCGAATGAACCGTCCTGAATGTCTGAAAGGACCTTCTTCATAGCCTTCTTTGTATCTTCTGTAATAATCTTAGGACCTGTGATATAATCGCCGTATTCAGCAGTGTTTGAAATAGAATATCTCATTCCTGCAAAACCCGACTGGTAAATAAGGTCAACAATAAGTTTCATTTCGTGGATACACTCAAAGTAAGCGTTTCTCGGGTCATAGCCTGCCTCACAGAGTGTTTCAAAGCCTGCCTGCATAAGAGCGCATACGCCGCCGCAGAGAACTGCCTGCTCACCGAAGAGGTCTGTTTCTGTTTCTGTTCTGAAGGTTGTTTCAAGAACGCCTGCACGTGCGCCGCCGATACCGAGTGCATAAGCAAGTGCAAGATCAAGAGCGTGACCTGATGCATCCTGCTCAACAGCAACAAGGCAAGGAACGCCTTTGCCAACCTGATATTCTGAACGAACTGTGTGACCAGGACCCTTAGGAGCGATCATAGTAACGTCAACATACTTTGGAGGCTTGATTGTTCCGAAATGAATGTTGAAGCCGTGAGCAAACATAAGCATATTGCCCTCAACAAGGTTCGGCTCGATTTCATTTTTATAAACGTCTGCCTGAAGTTCATCATTGATAAGAATCATAATGATGTCTGCCTTTTTAGCAGCCTCGGCAGTTGTGTAAACCTCAAATCCCTGAGCCTCTGCCTTTGCCCATGATTTGCTACCCTCATATAAACCGATAATTACGTGGCAGCCTGATTCTTTAAGGTTAAGTGCGTGTGCGTGACCCTGTGAACCATAACCGATTACAGCGATTGTTTTGCCCTCGAGGTAATCAAGGTTACAGTCTGACTGATAATAAATCTTTGCGTCTGACATATTCTTTTTCCTCCGAATATAAATTTTATTTTCCCGATAGAGTTGTATGATAACCCGTTCGGTTTTTTAACGATTTCTATTATAGACCGTATGTTGTCCAATGTCAATAGCGAACAGTAATTTTTTTAATAATGTTTGCGGTTCAATGCAGATTATAATCGTTCCATAGCGTGAATAATGTGAAGCCGCATAGCGGTGCGTGCACCCTCGGGGTTGCGCTTTTTGAGAAATTCCATAATCAATCTGTCATCCTTCAGATTATCGTCACTGACATCCTGGTCTTTTGTAAGAACAACAACGCCTTTTTTAATCGCATTAAAGATAATCGGCATAAACTGCTTGACAAACGAATTGTGCGTAGCATTTGCAATACTTTCGTGAAACTTCTGCTCTTCGGCAGTTCTGTCTTCACCGCTGAGTATCTTTTTTTCAACTTCTTCACCGTATTTGCAAATGATTTCAATTTCTTCATCTGTTGCCCTTTCTGCGGCATAATACGCACAGTCGGGTTCAAACATAAGGCGCATTTCAAACAAATCATCAAGTCCCGAAGCAATATCACCGAAATCGCCTGAGTTTATAATCGTATTGGCAGTAACGAATGTGCCCTTGCCTCTTTTTATTTCAAGAATTCCGCTTGTTGTGAGGATTTTGACTGCCTCACGCAGTGTTGAACGGCTTACGCCGAGTTCCTGTGCCAAATCGTTTTCATTAGGCAGTTTATCGCCCACGGCAAATCGACCCTCAGCCTCTATCATCTCTGTAATACGCTGGGCAATACTGTCAGCCAGCATTTCTGTTTTTTTCAATCCGACCACCTCTTGCTGTTATCATATCATACAACGCAGCGAAATGTCAATATGTTGTCAGACATCTTACAACTAAAATATACAAATTACGCCCTTAAAATATGCGTTTTAATATGTATTTTACATAATTATTTTCATTATACTTGAAAATAAATTGATTTCGCTGTAAAATTAGGCTATATTATAAATAAGAAGGTACAAAAATGAACACAGCAACAAAATTAAGATACTATATTGAATCACTTTGCATATATGATTTGAAAAACGACGAAGTTATTTCAAGCCTGCTTGACCTTCTCAAAAACACAAATAATGAAAATGTACTGAGCAGGCAAAGCGTTTTTTTTAACAATGTTTCGGCACACGAATCACTGAAATCATATATTTCCAAATTGATACTTACAGACGACAATGTTTTCACAAAAACATCTGCCTGCGGCAAAACAGATGAACTCTCGGATTTTGTTATAAGCGGCGTTAAAAGCGACCTTATGAAACTTGAGGCAATCTCAAACATTAAAGTCGAAGATATTTTTCAGGATGTTCCTGACGGCGGTATTCGTGACATTCTTATCACAATGCCGAAATGGGAAACAGGCAAGGCAGTAAAACCGCTTGATAAACATTGGGAAAATCAAGTCGGTGAACTTGCAGAATTTCATAAACAAAACGGCTACGGAATGTTTGCCAAATACATTGCATTCACATGGCGAAATCACAGCCTTATACCTATTGCAAGCACAGACAGCATCAAACTTTCGGATTTAAAAAATTATGAAATTCCCCGTCAGAAAGTCGTTGACAACACCGAAAGTTTTGTAAACGGCTATCCTGCCAACAACGTTTTGCTTTACGGCGATAGGGGCACAGGCAAAAGTTCCACCGTTCACGCAGTTCTTAACGAATATGCAAAATCAGGTCTGCGTATGATTGAAATTTCAAAAAATGACATCACCGACCTTACTATGATTCGTGAACTGATTGCCGACAGCCCGATGAAATTTATTATTTTTATTGACGATTTATGCTTTGACTCGCACGAGGATTCTTTCGGCGCTCTTAAAGCCGCACTTGAAGGCAGCCTTTCGGGCAAAAAGGCAAACACTCTGATTTATGCAACATCAAACCGCCGCCACTTGATTAAAGAAAGTTTTTCAGACAGAGAAAACGACATTAACAAAAACGATATTATGCAGGAACAGCTCAGCCTTTCCGACAGGTTCGGACTTTCAATCACCTTTATAAATCCGAGCAAAAGCGACTATCTTGACATTGTTGAAAAACTTGCCGGGGACAGGGGCATCAATGTTGACAAAGAAAAACTGTTTCTTGTAGCAGAACAGTGGGCATCAAAAAAAGGCGGAAGATCGCCGAGATGCGCACGTCAGTTTATTGATTTTGTTGAGAGTGCAGAGATGCGCAGCAAAAAATGGTAAAAAAATATTAAAACTTTTTTCATAATTTTTACCGTTTGTTTACCGAACCATAAAATTATGAACAAATATAGATGATAAAATCACATTATCAACAATAAAGGAGAATACATATGAGCCACAAAATACTTGTAGTAGACGACGACCTTAACATATGCGAACTTTTAAAGCTGTATCTTGAAAATGATGGATACACAGTTATAACCGCTAATGACGGTAAAGCCGCTGTTGAGGCATTTGAGGCAAAGTCGCCCGACCTTGTTCTGCTTGATATTATGCTGCCTAAAATGGACGGCTGGCAGGTTTGCCGTGAAATACGCAAAACATCTTCGGCACCGATTATTATGCTTACTGCAAAAGGTGAAACATTTGACAAAGTGCTCGGTCTTGAACTCGGTGCAGACGACTATGTAACAAAACCGTTTGAAGCAAAAGAGGTTATGGCAAGGGTTAAAGCCGTTCTTAGAAGAACAAAAGGCGACGGCGATGATAATTCAAACGAAAAGAAAACAGTTGTTTATGACAATCTTGAAATCAACATTGTAAACTACGAACTCAAAGTTAAAGGTGTTGCTGTAGACACACCGCCTAAAGAACTTGAACTAATTTACCACTTTGCGTCAAATCCGAACAGAGTTTATACAAGAGATCAGCTGCTTGATGAAGTCTGGGGATTTGATTATTACGGCGATTCAAGAACAGTTGATGTTCATGTTAAAAGACTTCGTGAAAAATTAGAAGGCGTTTCGGACAAATGGGCATTAAAAACCGTTTGGGGCGTTGGATATAAATTTGAAACCAAGGAATAATTTTAATGTCATTTAACAGAAAAGTTCAGGCGCTATTCAAAAAAATTGTAAATAAATCACCGCTTAATAAAAGCATTTTCACAAAATACTTTACGTTATTTGCAATCATATTTTTAATTACGCTGACCCTGCTCGGCAGTTCGGTGTTTATTCTTGTAAACAACTATGCATCAGACGAGCGCACAAATCTGCTTAAGCAGAATACGGCGTCAATTTCGAGCACAATTTCAAGCACGCTGATTATGCAGGATATGAATTATAATTACAGTATGGAAAAAGCGCTTATCTGCGAAACACTTGCAACGGTTTCGCAGTCGATAGATGCAGATATTTTTGTGTGCGATGTCGGCGGAAACATCATTATGTGCAAGGAAAAAGCAACTTCAAACCATATTTACGGCGAATTCCCGGAATGTTCACGCCATGACAATCTTGTTATGAGCAACCATGTGCTTTCGGCAGTATATGAGCACGGAAGTATCGTTGACAAAGCAATGCTTTTCGGCACAAATTATTTTGTTGTTGGCTGCCCTATATATTCCGACGGCAACATAATAGGCTCTGTTTTTGCACTTACAAATACGGGAACACAGAATCTTACAATCAGTTATATAAGATTATTTTTGATTTCTGCATTTTTCAGCCTTATTTTTGCGTTCGTTTGTATATACTATCTTACGAAGAATATGGTAACGCCGCTCAGGCAGATGAGCAATGCCGCAAAGAAATTTGCAGTCGGTGACTTTTCTTACCGTGTAAAAATTCAGAGCGACGACGAACTTGCAGATCTCGGCAATGCTTTCAACGATATGGCAAACTCGCTTGATGTACTTGAAAGTTCACGGCGAAGTTTTGTTTCAAATGTTTCGCACGAACTGAAAACGCCGATGACCTCCATTTCGGGATTTATTGACGGCATACTTGACGGCACAATTCCGAAAGAAAAGGAACAGTATTACCTTGAAATCGTCAGCGGTGAAGTTAAAAGACTTTCAAGGCTTGTAGTTTCAATGCTCAATATGAGCAAAATTGAAAGCGGCGACCTTGAAATGAAGCCGTCAAACTATGAAATTACAGACCAGATTATCCACATTCTTTTAACTTTTGAACAAAAAATCGAAAACAAGAATATCGAAATCAGAGGTCTTGAAAATTTACAGCCGACATATATAGTTGCCGACCCCGATATGATTTACCAGGCAATTTACAATCTGTTTGACAACGCCGTTAAATTTACTAACGACGGCGGATACATTGAAGTGAAACTGACCGACAACGGTTCGCTGATTGAAATAAGCATTGAAAACAGCGGAACAGGCATTAAGGCAGAGGAACTTTCCAAAGTATTTGAGCGTTTTTACGAAGTAGACAAAAGCAGAAGTCTTGACGCAAAAGGCGCAGGGCTTGGACTTTACATTGTAAAATTGATGATAGAAATGCACGGCGGCAAAGTTTATGCCGAAAGTGACAGTGAGAATATGGCAAAGTTCACATTTACACTTCCAAAACAATACAGTCCAATTTATAAAAAGGAGTTAAAATAATGAGCGAATTTGATGAAGAAAAAATCAAGGAAGAACAGACGGCAGAAAATCAGCCCGAAAACAGCACAGGTGCTGAAAGCAATTCTGCCCCTACAGAAGAAAATCCGACATATCATTATGCTTACAGACAATCTGACGAACAGCCGAAAAGCAATTATAATACAGGAAATAATTACAACACTTATTCGCAGAATAACAACACTTATTCGCAAAATAATTCTTATTCGCAAAACAATAATTACAACCCGTATGCAAATCAGTCATACTACACTCCGCCTGTGAATAACGGCACACAGCAGACTGCTCCGTCTGACGAAACAAAACCGCCTAAAAAAGGCAAAAACAAAGTTATCATCGGTATCGTTGCAGCACTTATCATCTGTCTTATTGCCGCAATAGCCGGAATTGCCTCAACTGTAGGCAGTAAAGATACTTCAGATGAAAAAGAAACCACCTCAAATTCATCTGCTCAGGTTGAAACAAACGACCAGGGCGATGTAGCCAAAACCGACAAAGACGGCAACTTTACCGTTGCAGGCATTGCCGAAAAATGCATTGACTCCTGCGTAGGCATTACAGTTTACACAGAGGCAAGCAATTACAGTAATTTTTACAGCTACGGTTATGACAGAAACAATTCCGCTCAAAGCGGTGATGAAGTAAAATCAGGCGAAGGTTCGGGCATATTTATGCTTGAGGATAACGGCAGAACCTACATTCTCACCTGTGCTCATGTTATCAGCGACGGCACAAGCTTTACAGTAACAACAAACGACGGCAAAGAGCACAAAGCATCAATGGTTGCATTTGATTCACAGACCGACATCGGCGTGCTTGTAATTAACGAAACAGGTTTTAAAATTGCAGAATTTGCCGATTCATCATCAACAGTTCTCGGCGAGCAGGTTGTTGCAATCGGCTGCCCCGGCGGTCTTGAATTTATGAACAGCGTTACAAGCGGATATGTTTCTGCTCTTGCAAGACCTATCAGCTCAAGCATCGGCTACAACACCGACTGCATTCAGATTGATGCGGCTATCAACCCCGGTAACAGCGGCGGTGCACTGTTTAATATGCAGGGTCAGGTAATCGGTGTGAACTCATCAAAAATTGCCGCAACCGAATATGAAGGCATCGGCTTTGCAGTTCCGAGCAACACGGCAGTTGCAACTGCAAACAGCCTTATCAAATCAGGCTATGTAGAAGGCAGAGCAAAGCTTGGCATAACTTACAAAAACATCACAACTTATCAGAATGCATCTTCAATTCTTGATGCACTTGACAAACTGGGTTACAAAGATGCTGAAGGTACAATGGTTATCAATGAAATTACCGATAATTCAGACCTTAAAAACAAAGATATTCGTGAATACGATATGATTGTTGCCGCAAACGGCGAAACGATGACATCAACAGACGTTATCACTTCAATTCTTTCAAGCAGCAAGCCGGGTGACAAGATTACACTCACTATTGCAAGAATTGAAAATAATCAGATTGACACATTTGATGTTGAATGCACGCTGATTGAATCAAAGGGTTAATAAAACTCTTCCAATATTTTCCAATAATCATTTCACTGCGATTTTCAAAAAATTATAGTGAGGTGATATAATGAACAGAGAGGAATTACCGCTCAGTTTTGTAATGAATTTGGCGCAGAATGAGGATGCACTGAAACAATATGAATCAAAATCAAAGGCGGAAAAAGACGAAATCATAAACAAAACACATAATATAAAATCACGCAGTGAAATGAAAAGTTTTGTAAACGGACTTTCAGCACAAAGTGAAAGCAATGAAAAAGCGCAGGAGTTTTAAAACTCCTGCGTTCTTTTGTTAATTTATAAAAAAGTCAAATTGTACATTACTAAAATTAAAACATTCTCTGCCTGATAAATTCAAGCGTTGCTTTTTTTGACGCCTTAAATCCTTTTTTTATAAAACCATGGTCACCGTGAACTTCTTTTAAAGTACAATCAGGATAAAGACTGCACGCCTTTCTTGAATAGTTAATATTTACCAGACTGTCTTCCAGTCCGTGCACAATAAGAACAGGCTTTTTAAATGTGCATATTTCTTTGAAAGGGTCAAGTGTTTTCACATCATCGGCATATTTCCGACTTAATTTAACAAAGATTGCATAAAATTCATCGGGAATATCATCAGGATTGAACTTTGCTGAAATCATATGGCCGCGTCTTGCATCATCGGGAATACAAAGTGCAGGGTAATATAAAAACAGACTTTCGATATCCTGCTCATACTCTGCTGCCGTAAGCGCAGAAACAAGACCGCCCTGACTGCAGCCTGCAAGCGAAATCCGATTGCCGTCAACATAATCAAGATGTTTAACATAATGAAGCACGTCAACAAGATTTGCTTTTTCCGTAATAACACTCATTCCCGTGCTTTTTCCGCTGCTTATACCGCTGCCGGACATACAAAAATCATAAAGTACTGCTACATATCCTGCATCAACAAACTGTTTTGCATATTCGAAAGTTATAAGCATATTGCTTGCAAAGCCATGGCTTACTATAACTGCTTTGCATGGAAAAACTGCATCAGAGGGTTTTAAAATAATACCTCTTAATGTTTCTCCGTGACTGTAAAGTTCAAATGGTTTAATTTTCATAATTTGATCATCTGATTCCTTTTTATAATAAAAATTTTATCATATCATATAGCAAATTGCAATAAAAAGATATTCAAATTGCGCTTTACCTTATCAGATATTAATGATATAATAAAAGCAGAAAATGAAAAGGGGCGTATTTATGGAAACAGCAGTTAAGACGAAAGAAAAAAAGAAAGCGGGTGCGGGCAAAGTGATTGGAATTATTCTGGCAGTAATAATCACCATCGCAGTAGTTGCCGTGATTTTCATCAGCGTTGTTACAAGACAGCAGAAAGATACTGACGAAAATTTGGTGGCAGTAGGCGGAATGGTTTATTCCGACACCATAGAATATAAAAGCGAGGCATCAGGCAATCTTGATAAAAACCCTGTTATGAAATTAATGGAAATGATTTGGTATTTCTGTGCGCAGGGTGATGCTAAAAAGCACGAGTCGCAAACTCCGCCTGAGGTTGAAATGATTAAAGATGTGCCTTATATAGATGACGGGAATATATATCATAAACTTGATGTTTTTTATCCAAAGGGCACTGCTGCTACCGAAAAACTGCCTGTGATTATTGACATTCACGGCGGCGGTTGGATGTATGCCACCAAGGACCTGAACGAATACTACTGCCGTGCGATTGCAAACAGAGGCTTCGTTGTTTTCAGTATCAGCTACAGGCTTGCACCCGATGTTATAGTTCCCGAACAACTTCAGGACTGTATGACGGCGCTGAAATGGATAAACGATAATATGGCCGATTACCCTTGCGACACTGACAGTGTTATGCTGACGGGTGACTCGGCAGGCGGTCAGCTTTCCTTCTACTCGGCAGTTCTTATGCAAAGTGAAGAATTAAGAGAAAAATTCAATGCAGATAATGCAGGACTTGATATTGACGCATTACTGCTCACCTCCCCCGTTGCTTATATGAAAAGTGGCGGACCGCTGAGCATTTACACAAAAATTCTTTGGGGCGAAGACTACAAAGACAGAGAAACATATAATTTTATGGATGCAGATGAAATCGTTGATTTTGCAGAAATTCCGCCAACATATCTTATCACCAGCAGCGGAGACTCGCTGGCAAACAAACAGACGCACAAACTTGCAGAGCTTCTTGAAAGCAAAGGCGTACAAACAGTCATTCGTGACTACGATGCAGTTGACGGCAAAAAACTGCCGCATGTTTTCAGTGTACTTTTCCCGTTTGATGAAATCGGTACCCAAACCATTGACGATGCGACAAACTTTTACAGAGAAATAATTGAAGAAAAAGAAACTGTTACAGAATAACAAACAAAAAAGCGGCGTGAACTTGCAGAAATACTGAATTGCTCGCAGCGCATATACAGTAATTATGAGCGGGGCGATGTTGACATTCCCACCGATATACTGATTAAACTTGCCGATTATTACGATGTTTCGGCAGATTACATTTTGGGCAGAACAGATAACCCTAAAACACAACATTAATAATTAAACAAAAGTGGCAGGAATTCGATATTCCCGCCACTTTAATTATACTTTAGTGCATCGAGGGCGCACCCTACTTTTTCTTTGCCCGCCTTATTTTATAACCTATAAACACCATAAGTGCAGGGAACGCAACTGAAAAAAGAAAATTAAGAAGACTGCACCAACCGCCCTGTTCATAATAAAAAAGTGCATCAAACGGTGCATCGTATCCGCCGCCTATCATAATATAATTGGAAAAAGTAATAATGTTTACAGGTAGTGGCAGATTGAAAATATCAACGACGCCGCCAAAACAAAACTGAATAAAAAGTATGATTATACCGATTTTGCTTTCCTTTAAATCCGAAAACCTGCCGAATAAAAGGCAGAAAAGTGCAAACGAAAAATAACAAAACAACCGTGCAAGCTCATTTCTTGTAAGACCTGTTATAAAATCAAAGTCTGCCATTAAATAAGCAATATAACTTATGCATACCGACGACCAGTAAATTAAAAACGGCTTTAAATTATTTAAAACTTTTTTCATATTTTACCCCTGTATTTTAATTTACCTGTTTTTGTTTGAACAGGCAATTTTCTCTATCTTCTTATCATCAAAAATATTATGAAGTCCTTCCCAAGTCAGCTGCCTTTTTTCAAACCAAAGACCGCCGAGTTTGCCTCTTAATTTATTCGGCATTGCCATTGCAGGCTTTGCGTAACCCCAGTTGTTTTTATCAAGCAGTTTATAGTAATCATCAAGTTTTCTGCTGATTTGAGCATAACTTGTTTTACCGAGCCACGCAGTTTCACAGGCAGCCGCAAGACGAGGAAACATCATAATATCAGCCTTTTTCATATCGGCAACATATTCGCACCAAAGCGGCGTTTCAATGCCAAGGCAGTTACCCTGCTGAATTTTATGATCAGCCGTATCTTTAAGCGAAATATAACCATAAGGAAAATCAATGTAATATGCTTTTGTGCTGGTATCAATAAACGGTCTGCCGCCGATTTTATCATCAAAGCCGCAAAGCGTAAATCCCAAATCTTCATCAAGCAGTGCACTGTCTTCCAGATCCCAACTCCACATAAACACCTGCCTGCCGTGTTCTTTGCAATAATTTTTTGCCGTGTTCATAAACCAGCACTGAAGTTCATCGGAATTTTTTGCACCGACCTCTTTTGCTTTTTTCTGACAGTTCGGGCACAGATTCCAACGATGTTTCGGCACTTCGTCTCCGCCGATATGTATATATTCATCAGGAAACATTTCAAACAATTCATCAAGCACATCATAAACAAACTGCATCGTTTTGTCTTTGCCTACGCAAAGAACATCGTGCTTAACGCCCCAATGCGTGGCAACAGGCAAATCACGTGGAAAACAGGTTAAATCATTATATGCAGCAATAGCGGCACGGCAGTGACCCGGAATATCAAACTCGGGCATAACCTTTATATTAAATTTATGTGCATAATCCACAATCTCTTTAATATCCTGCTTCGTATAATATCCGCCGTGAGGCTTGTTGTTAAAATTCGTGCACGCTCTTTTTGAGCCTATTTCGGTTAAAAGCGGATATTTATCAATCTGCACACGAAAGCCCTGATCTTCAGTCAGATGAAAATGAAAAAAGTTCAGTTTATGAAACGCCATTTTGCGAATAAACAGTTTAACATCACTGACTGAATAAAAATACCTGCCGACATCAAGCATAAACCCTCGGATTTTATACTTCGGCTCATCATAAATATAAATCTCCGGGATATTGAAATCATAGAGTGTGAAAAGCTGTTTGAGCGTCTGCAAAGCATAAATCTGCCCTGCTTTACCGCTTGATGAAATTTCAATTATCCTGCCGGTTTTAATCGAATACGCCTCGCTTGGAAACATCGAATCTGTTTTAAAAACTATATTATCATCACCGCCGCCGAGATTGCAAAAATCAACAAAATCGTCAATAACCTCGTCTGCCATAAGATTTTCGGAAAGTGAAATATGGCTTATTTTAATTTTGTCTTTGCCAATAAATTCAGCCTTTTTCGGCTGTGGAAATAAATTAATCATCACTGTCACCTCTCTAAAACTAACATAACATATTTAAATAATTTAATCA
This sequence comes from uncultured Oscillospiraceae bacterium, assembly GCA_902489595.1. Classification (GTDB taxonomy): domain Bacteria; phylum Bacillota; class Clostridia; order Oscillospirales; family Acutalibacteraceae; genus Eubacterium_R. The sequence goes on from CABUAS010000025.1 coordinate 17,430, forward strand.
AGCAAATGTATTGATTTTAAATGAATTTTTCGGTAAAATACAATCAGGAGGTAAACTTTTATGAAAAGATTTAAAAGCATTATTTCTGTTTTGCTTACAATTTTAATAATGTTTACATTTACAATTCCAGCATATGCAGAAGAAACAGGTGATTCAAAAATGGAGCTGAAATTCAATTCTGACGGCAAATTTAAAATCCTTGCTATTGCCGATGCGCAGGACACAGACACGCCGCAGAAAGAAACTATTGATATGCTGACAAATGCACTTGATGAAACAACACCCGACCTTGTTATATTTTTAGGCGACAATATTGCAGGCTGGTGGAAAGGCGTTGACAAAGCAAAAACCGAAAAAGCCATTGATAATATTATTAAGCCTGTTGATGAACGAGGCATACCGTTTGCAATCGTTTTCGGCAATCACGACCACGAGGGCCTTTGTGACGATAACAACAAAATGACTGAAGAAGAGGCAAAATCTTTTCAGCTTACCTGCTATCAGAAATACAAAACCTGCCTTGCCGTTGCAGGCGAGGATATGACAGGCTACTGCAACTACAATCTTACGATAAAATCAAGCACGAGCGACAAAAATATATTCAACCTCTGGCTGATGGATTCAAACCCGTATGCAGAAGAAGGCGGCTACGGCTATGTTCAGCCCGACCAGACGGATTGGTACATAAGAAAATCGAACGAGCTTAAAGAGCAGAACGGCGGAACTCCGTTGCCATCACTCCTGTTCCAGCACATTCCCGTTCCCGAAGTTTATGAGCTTGCAGACGAGCTTGACAAAAGAGAAAAAGGCGCAGTAAAAGGACAGTCGGCGCTCTACACAAAATATTACAAGCCGAATGACAAGGTAACGCAGGGCGGTTTTGAAGAAGGTCCGTGCAGTGCAGACTTTGCGCATAATCAGTTTGAAACATGGAAACAGCAGGGTGACATTATAGGCGCATTTTTCGGTCACGACCACCCGAATGATTATCTCGGCACACTTGACGGTATTCAACTTTGCGCCGTTCCTGCAACAGGCTATTACAGCTATGGCTGGAATCACGGTGCAAGAACAATCACACTTGACGAAAACGACCTTTCAACATTTGAAACAACGCTTTACCACAATGATGATTTGCTTGATTACAAGGTAACACCGACATATAAAGCAAAGCACGGTTATATTGAATATAAAAATGTATTTATCCCTGCCGTTTCAGGCACAGCAGCAGGCATTGCAGTTATTGCAGGAATCATTACGGCAGTTGTAAAAATCAGGAAAAAGAAGAATTAAGTCATAAAATAAGCACCTCGGAAAATCAAATTCCGAGGTGCTCTTGATTTAATAATGGTTATTTATTAAATCTGTCCATTGCAGTTGAATTAACAGCGTGATTTAAAACGTGAATTGCTGTCTGCTGGAGTTCAGCGAGAGTGATTCCGCCGTTTTCAAATGATTTTTTAACCGTTCCATCGGGTTTGCGCCGTCCTGTTCTCGGGCCGCCCGGCATAAGCACATCAATGCCGCCTCTGATACGGTAGGCATTATCCGTAACATTATCAAATTCGGGGCTTTTGCCTTTCTGCATCCACCAATCGGTAATAACAACGCCGTCATATCCCCATTCCTGCCTTAAAACAGTGGTGCAGAGTTCGTAATTATAATGACTGTAAACCGAATTAATTTTATTATACGAAGTCATAATCGACTTGGGCTTACCTTCTTTAACGCAGATTTCAAAGCCTTTCAGGTAAATTTCTCTAAGCGCTCTTTCGGAAACACGGGAGTCATTTTTATTTCGTCTGAATTCCTGATTATTGCAGGCAAAATGCTTGGGGCACGCCGAAACACCGCTTGACTGAATGCCTCTTACTGCCGCCGCTGCAATTTTACCCGTAACAACAGGGTCTTCCGAATAATACTCAAAATTACGGCCGCAAAGCACACTTCTGTGTATATTCATACCGGGTGCAAGCAGCATATCGGTGCCCTTATCCACCATTTCACTGCTGATTGCAGAATAAACACGGCAGACCGTATCTTCGTTAAAAGCAGATGCGAGCAGTGTACCGATAGGAATAAGCGAGCAGGTAGCATAAAGCCTGATACCCGACGGACCGTCAGTTGTCGTAACGGCAGGAACGCCCTTATCACGAAGTGACGGCAGAACACCGCCGAAAGTGCCTGCGTTGCCGCTGACACCGAGCGGACTGTTCATAACGTAATCGCCTCGGCTGATTGCCTCAAGTTCATCAAAATCAAGTTGAGCAACAAACTGCTCCATAGTCGCTTTGCCGTTTTTAACATCAATAAGTTTAATGCCTCTGTCCCCTGTCTGCTCAATTTCAGCAGGCAGATTTTTTGTTATAATATCTTTTAAATCGGTAACTTTCGTCGGTACTTGAGTTTTGGCAAGAATATAGCCGTTATCAATCGTACTTACAGCTTTAAAAATATCAAAAGGCAGTTGTGGTGCAAGCACCTGTGTATGCTCTGAAACAACTTTATTTTCTTCTGACTTAAAACTGAATACAGACACTGCAGAGCGAACATCACTGCCTGCAAAAAACTCATATCTGCCCTTTTGAATTACATAGCAATAGGGATTTCCCGTTGCGCCCTTTGAATCATAAGATGAAATATCTTTTTCACTGACAATAATTTCAATTTTTTCGATTTCATTCGGTGCAAGCACTGCCGTTTTCTTAAATGCAACAAGTTCACGGGCAGGATTGTCAATCGCTTTACAGGGTTTTCTTACATAAAGCTGAAGTACCTCTGCGCCTGCACAGCCGCCGATATTTTTAACATTAAATGCAAAATGAAAATCGGTATCAATCTTTTCTGCTTTTTTGCAGGTAATTTCAAAATCAGTGTAAGAAAGACCATATCCGAACGGATAAAGCACCCTGTCTTTATAAAATGTTTCAAAAAAGCGATAGCCTACATAAATATCTTCTTCGTAATTATTAAAATTACGACCGCCGAAACTGTTTGCAGACGGATAATCTTCATAATAACGTGAAATTGTATCCGTTAGTTTACCGCTCGGACACACCTTGCCCGAAAGCAAATCGCAAACAGCGTTACCGCTCTCCATACCGCCCTGCCATACAATCATTGCGGCGCTGATATTATAATTTTCAATAAACGAAAAATCCGTCACACTGCCGATATTGAAAAGCAGAACAGTTTTATCAAAATATTTTGTAACAAGACTAAGCATATTTTCTTCTTCATCGGTAAGATAATAACTGCCTTTTTTGAGTGCATTTTCCCTATCCTCACCCGATGATCTGCCGATAGTTACAACGGCAACGTCAGATTTTTCTTTTGCATCTTTTACAATTTCATCGGTAAGGGGCATTTCGGGATAACACCTTGGCCAATGGCCCCAAAAACCGTGGTCAATCGGATTTGCTTTATCCCATTCGTAATAAATATCCGTAAGTTCTTCGTTAAGATTTAAAGCATCGCAATTTCTTACACCGTCGACAAGGTTAACGGCATAAGGCTTAATTACCTCACCGCCTGAACCGTAGCCCGTATAAAACCATTCAACACTGCATATGCCGAAAAGCGACACGGCTGTACCGTTTTTCAGCGGCAGGGTACCGTCGTTTTCAAGCAGAACCGCACCTTCTGCGGCAGCCGTTCTTAAAAGTTCGGGCATACCGGGAGTGACTGTTTTATCAGAAACGTTTTTTTCGCCCTCTTCCTGCGAAAGCCCGTTAAAAAGTTTTGTGCCTGCGGCAACAATTTTACTGATTATGCTCATAATTTTTCACCTCTTGATTTCATAAATCAAGTATAGCACAAAGGTATAGGAATTGTAAATATAAATAAATCCGCCATAACATAAATAAGTCAAATAATACCGAATTATTTAAGATTTTTTTGCTCATCGGTAAATCCTAAAACATATTCGGGGCTGACATTGTAATATTCACACAGTTTAATAATATCATCAACATTAAATTTATATCTTTGATTTTCAAGATTTGCATAAGATGACCTTGAACGGTTGAGAACTTTTGCTATATCCTTTTGTTTTAAATCCCTGTCTTGCCGAAGTGCAATTAACTTATCAACATAATTCATAAATTAATAATACAGTTTTTGCCGAAAAAACACGGATAATGTTTGTATTACAAACATTTCAGCGTGTAGAAAAAGTCCAAATAATAAATTTCTACACGCTGGCAGACTTCGAGAAATGGAACAGAATTTTGCATTTTGCGAGTGGGAGCCGTACATA
>CABUAS010000026.1 GCA_902489595.1 uncultured Oscillospiraceae bacterium
CGGGGTGCCCTCACCCCGCCGCAATATAATACTTTTTAATTATTCTTTATCCTATCCGTAATTTTCTGCGCATTATAATAAATTTCTTCCGTGTCAATACCGACAAACTCGCCTTTATTATAAAGTATTTTGCCGTTAATCATTGTCATAATAACATTCTGCTTTGAACCGCTGTAAACAAGATTTTTAGTAATATTGTTAATCGGCTGCATATTCGGTTGGTGCATATCTATAACAATAAGGTCAGCCTTTTTGCCCGTGTCAATCGTGTCACAGTCATCAAGCCCCATACATTTTGCACTGCCGACTGTTGCTGAAAGCAGAATATCATTCGCATCTGCCGACGACGCATCTTTCGTTTTTAATTTCTGCAATCCTGCAATCAGATACATTTCTCTGAATATATCCAGCGCATTGTTGCTGCTCGGTCCGTCAGTGCCGATTGCCGTATTTATGCGCATTTCAAGCATTTTGCAGTAAGGAGCAATGCCCGACGCAAGTTTGCAGTTTGAGCCTGCGTTCATTACTGCCCAGACACCGTGCTTTTTGTATATTTCAAGGTCATCATCATTCACCCAAACACTGTGGTAAGCACCGCCGCCGTAGTTCCATAGTCTCAATTCATCAAAAAGTGCAGTCGGCGTTTTGCCGTATCTGCCGATACATTCTTTTACCTCGCTTTCGGTTTCGCTTGCGTGCATAAAAACAGGCGCACTGTATTTTTCTGCAACCTTTGCTATTTTTTTCATTAATTCAAGGTTTGTCGTGTATTCAGCGTGAAAACCAAGTTTGTAGCTGATTAAATCATTGTAATTATTGAATTTATTATAATATTCCTCTAACTTTTCAATGCTTTCTTTAAAATTATTTATACCGCAGGTCATAACCGTTCTGAAACCGAAATCAACGCTTGCCTTTGCCATAGCCTCGGGAAAATAATACATATCAAAGCACGCAGAAATGCCTGAGGTCAGGTATTCAAGAAATGCAAGCTTTGAAAGATGATAAATATCTTCACCCGTCAATTTTGCCTCCATAGGGAAAATCATATCGTAAAGCCACGGCTGCAGCGGTAAATCATCTGCAAGGCTTCTCGCAAAGGTCATTGCTGAATGCGTGTGTGCATTTTTGAAAGAGGGCATTAAAAGATTGCCGTTCAGATTAATTTCTTCATCAGCCTTTTTGCCGTAATATTTTCCTATAAAAACAATTTTGTCACCGTCAACCCATACCTCGTCATCAGTTATGTCAAGACTGTTATTTTTTAAAGTCAGCACTTTGCCGCCGAAAAATCTAATCATTGAGTTTCTCCTTTAAATTGATGTTGAACGGGGGATAAATTATGCCCCTGTCGGTAATTATTGCAGTGATAAGCGAATGGTCGGTAACGTCAAAAGCAGGGTTAAAGCATTTCGTTTCGGGCAGTGCAGTCGGTTTCTCGTAAAACATTTCCTTGATTTCACTGCCGTCACGCTCTTCAATTATAATATCGTCACCTGTTTTTGTGTTAAAATCTATTGTTGAATACGGTCCCAAAACATAAAACGGTATACCGTAATATTTTGCAAGTATTGCAGCGCCGCTCGTGCCTATTTTGTTTGCCGTGTCTCCGTTTGCCGCCACTCTGTCACACCCAACAAGAACAGCGTCAATTTTCCCCTGTTTCATAACAAGGCTTGCCATATTGTCGCAAATCAGTGTAACGTCAATTTCCGCTTTTTCAAGTTCGTAGCTTGTGAGCCTGGCACCCTGCAAAAGCGGTCTTGTTTCATCCGTGTATATCTTGAAATTATAGCCCTTTTCCTTGCCTAAAATCAGCGGACCGAGCCCTGTGCCGTATTTTGATGTGGCAAGCTCGCCTGCATTGCAGTGGGTTAAAATTCCGTCACCGTCTTTAAGCAAAGACAGCCCGTATTCGCTTATTTTTCGGCACATCTCAATATCTTCGTTGTGAATTGAAATTGCTTCGTCAACGAGATTTTTGCCATTCTGATATGCATTTAAAATTCTTGCCGTTGCCCAGCTTAAATTAACTGCCGTGGGTCGTGCACTGTCAAGATATTCCCTTGCTTTTTCAATATTATTTCCGTGGAAAAGTGCAAGTGAGTATCCTGCAAAAATACCTATTGCGGGTGCTCCTCTTACCGCAAGTGTTTTTATGGCGTCAAAACAGTTCTCAAGACTTTTCATTTCAAGTAAAATTTCTTCGTTCGGCAGTTTAGTCTGGTCAAGTATAAACAGTCTGCCGTTTTCAAAAATTATGTTATTCATTGCAGATTCTCTCTATTGATTTAATTATAAGTTCTTTAAAATACGGTGCGGATTTCTCAGCCGCATCGGTAACTTCTTCGCTTGTAATCGGTTTGTCAAGCAGTCCGCAGGCAAGGTTTGTTATAAGGCTTATTCCGCATACTTCAAATCCGCAGTGCTTTGCTGCCTGTGCCTCAATCGCCGTGCTCATTCCAACTGCGTCAGCACCTAAAATGCTGCACATTTTAATTTCTGCTTTTGTTTCAAATGCAGGGCCTGTTAACTGAATATAAACGCCGCTTTTAAGCGGAATATTGCAGTTAAACGCAGTTTTTTTAATGATTTTTTGCAGTCTTTTGCTGTAAACATCGCTCATATCGGGAAATCTTGCGCCGATACTGTCATCATTTTTACCAATAAGGGGAGAGGGAACAAAACTTGAAATATGATCCTCAATCAGCATTAAATCGCCGATGCCGAAATCTTTATTTATACCGCCCGATGCGTTTGTAAGAAACAGAACTTTTGCGCCGAGTTTTCTCATAAGCCTTATCGGCATTGTAATTTCTTTAGCGCTGTACCCTTCATAAAGATGAACACGCCCCTGCATAATTACCGCTTTAACATTTCCTATATAACCGAAAACAAATCTTCCTTTGTGTGACGGTGCAGTTGAAACGGGAAAATCGGGAATATCATTGTAATTAACCGCAGCCTCTGTTTTGATTTCATCCGCAAGCGAACCGAGACCCGAGCCGAGCACAAGCGCAATTTCAGGTTCAAAATCCGTAATTTGTCTAATGTATTCAAACTGTTTTTCAAGCATTGTTTATCACCTCGTATCAAAAATATTATATATGATTTATATGAATAAATCAACAAACCTATTGATTTATTGAACGTATTTTGGTATTATATTTTAGTAAATAATTTGTGATAAAACAATCCGGGGGATTATTTATGAAAAAAATAGTTTCTTTATTAATGAGCGCAGTTCTTATAGCAGTTTCTGCATTTTCTTTTGCAGGTTGTTCAAAGGATATGAAAGAGCTTAAATATGATGTTGTAATGATAACCGACGGCGGCACTATTGCCGACGGTTCTTATAATGAAAGCGCATGGAACGGCGTAAAAGATTATGCTGAAAATGCAGGCGTTTCATACCGCTATTATCAGCCGACTGTTGAAGAAGGCGAAACAGTTGAAGCTGAAACGGCAATAAGCTATATTGAACTTGCAGTTAATGTCGGTGCAAAGTATATCGTTTTGCCTACCGAGGCTTTTGAAGTTCCTGTTTTTGAAACTGCAGGTCAGTATCCCGATGTAAACTTTATTCTTATTGACGGTACACCGCACCCTGAGGGCAGCAACATAAACGCAGTTCTTAATAATGTAATGTGTATTTCATTCAGTGCAATTCAGAGCGGTTTCCTTGCAGGCTACAGCGCAGTAGTCGGCGGAAATACCAAACTCGGTTATATCGGTTCTGTTTACAGTAAAAATTCCGGTAATTACGGCGCAGGTTTTGTTCAGGGCGCCGCATATGCCGCAGATCAGCTTGGAATTCCCGTAACTCTTGATTATGCCGATTATGATTCTCCTCTTCTTGATTACGATTATTCTTTTACAGTAAAAGCAAATTACATTAAAATTGAAAACGCTAAAAAAGAATGTCATAAAGTTAATGTTGTAAACGGTAAGGGCTCGGGCACTTATATGCAGGGCGAGAATGTTGCCGTTACTGCCGACCCTGCACCTGAGGGTAAGGTATTTGACCATTGGGATTACAAGAGCGATACTGAGGGTATCAAGGATAAAAAAGTTAATGTTTCAAGTCCTAAAAAACCCAAAATTAATCTTATTATTGAAGAGTGCGACTGCACATTGACGGCAGTTTATAAGGATGCTGAAAGTGTAACTTACCCTGTTACCGTTATGACAGAAAATAATGTAAAAGTTTATTCAGAACAGTTTGCAGAGGCAGGCGGGTCAATTAATGTTGTTGCTCCTGTTGCCGAAAGCGGTCTTGTTTTCGACCACTGGGAAATCAATACAAACGCCGAGGGAGTTATTGATGATGTAAATGCTAAAGATACGTGGGTTCACCTTGTTGACGGCGTTGAAAGCATTATACTTACACCTGTTTACGAAGTAAGCAAAAATCCCACTTATACAGTTAATGTTGAAGTAGGTGAGGGCGGTAACGGCGAGGCTGTCGGCTCCGGTTCTTATGTTACGGGCGATAAGGTAACGCTCGAAGCGCCTGTTCCGCAGGACGGCTACGTGTTCAGCCACTGGTCAAACGAAGATTCAAACGGCTATGCTACAGGTATTCTTATTCAGAATGAATATTTTCCGTACACAAGCTTTGATATGGTAAACCGAGTACAGGGTATTGCCGAATATATGTATAATGATGGCGTTTCAATTATTTTCGCAGGCGGCAACAGCGAGTGCAATGTTGTTGCAGATGCCACATGGAATTACAGTTACGACAAGCTCGGCATCGGCGCTGAAAACTGGCAGAACGGCTGGGATCATTATTTTACAACTATGATGCGTGATTACGGTTCGGCAGTAAAGGCTTGCCTCGAAGAATTCAACGGCGGCTTTACATATGTAGGCGACTGCTCAAATAACGGCATTTACAGTACAATGGTTGATAAGGATTATCAGCAGCAGTATGATGAGGTTTATAAGGCTCTTGCAGACGGTAAAATACGCACCGTTCAGGTTGCACCCGGCGCAGATGCAAGGCTTTCGTACACATCAAACTGCCTCTCACTCAATTATTGGATTTATGACTGAATTTAATATATAAAAATCAAAGGAGGGCACACGCCCTCCTTTTTCATAGTCTGATATTGTATGTGTGGATATTATCTAATTTCATTAAGTTAAGCCTTCCCCTTGAGGGGAAGGGGGAACGCTTGCGGTGGATGAGGTGTTATAATGCGAGGCGTCTCCTCTATTAGGGAAGACGCCTCGATGGAAAATCTTATTTTTTAAGTAATGACATTGGGATAATATCCGCCTGTTTATTATAGTTGAATCAATATTCAATTTCGCCTTTGAAAACAAGGTTGCAGTCGCCTGTGAGGTACACGGCATCATCAGTGTAATTCACAATTAAATCTCCGCCGCGGAGTTTAACTGTAATGTCCTCATTTTTATTGCAGCAGCCGTTTTCTACCGCCGCAATAACAGCCGCACAGGCACCTGTTCCGCAGGCAGGCGTTTCACCGTTTCCACGCTCCCAAACCCTCATTTTAAGCGTTCTGCTGTTTACAACACGCACAAATTCCGTGTTGATTCTTTCAGGAAACAGTGGAGCGGTTTCAAACATCGGTCCTGTTTTCTCAATATCAATTTTGTCAACATTGTCAACAAAAACTACACAGTGCGGATTGCCGACCGAAACGCAGGTAACATTATAATCACTGCCGCCGATGCTGATTTTTTCATCAATAACTTTTTCTTTTTGAATTGAAACGGGGATTTTTTCAGCCGTCAGTTCTGCCTTGCCCATATCAACCGTAACAGATGACACTTTGCCGTTTCTCGTTATCAGTTCAAGTTTTCTGATTCCGCTTGCAGTTTCAATCGTGATGTTTTCTTTATTGACAAGTCCGTTGTCATAAAGGTATTTGCCGACACAGCGAATTGAATTGCCTGCCATTTTACCCTCTGAGCCGTCAATGTTGAATATACGCATTTTTGCATCAGCAATATCTGAATTTTCTATCAGCACAATGCCGTCTGCACCGATGCCTTTGTGCCTGTCTGAAAATTCAATCGCAAAGCTTTCGGGGCAGGTGATGATGCCGCATTGGTTGTTAAAGAAAATGTAATCGTCACCCGTGCCGTGCATTTTGCTGAATTTTAAAATGCATTTTTCTTCACGCATATTGTTAATGTCAACAAGCTCTGTGTTCGTCTGCTTGTATCTGCTTGCAATAATGTCTGCAAGTGCATTCGCCGTGTCAAGCGAAGTGAGCGTTGCAATTCCCAACTGATTTGCTCTGTTGAACAGTTTGATGTAATCTGCAATGCTCTTTTTGTCGCTCTTGCCTGTGTAAACAATGTAGTCAAGCACACCGCTTTCCACCAGGTCCATAATTGAATTGTCCTCACGCAGTTTGTTTACTCTTTTGACTTCAATGCCAAGGCTCTCAATCGCTTTTGCAGTTTCAGGCGTTGCCCAGATGTCTGCGCCCATATCGTCAAGCTTTTTAGCAAGGTTTACAATTTCATATCTGTCCTGCTTGGTAACCGTAATAAGAACGGAATGCTTGTCTTTTTTATGAAAATCAACCTTGAAGCCTGCCGAAACAAGACCCTTGAACAATGCCTCTTTAAGATTTTTGCCTACGCCTAAAACTTCACCCGTCGACTTCATTTCAGGACCTAATTTACTGTTGATGTCGTTGAGTTTTTCAAAACTGAAAACAGGAACTTTAACTGCAAAGTAAGGCGGTGTTCTGTAAAGCCCCGTGCCGTAGCCGAGATCACGCAGTTTTGCGCCAACCATTATTTTAGTTGCAAGTTCAACCATAGGCACATTTGTAACCTTGCTGATATACGGAATGGTTCTTGACGCTCTTGGGTTTACTTCAATAACATAAAGTTCATTCTGATAAGTCAGATACTGAATGTTTACAAGCCCTTTTGTACCGAGCGAGAGAGCAAGTTTTTCGGAAACATCACAGATTTTTTTGAGCATTTTATCCTGAATATTATATGGAGGATAAACGGCAATGGAGTCGCCGCTGTGAACACCTGCACGCTCAATATGCTCCATAATTCCGGGAATCAGAACGTCTGTGCCGTCTGAGATACAGTCAACTTCAAGTTCCGTGCCCATCATATATTTGTCTACAAGAACAGGGTTTTCAATGCCTTGTGCAAGTATAATATCCATATACTGCCTTACATCGTCGTCGGTGTAGGCAATCGTCATATTCTGACCGCCGATAACATAACTCGGTCGCAGAAGAACAGGGTAGCCGAGCATATTGCCTGCATCAAGTGCTTCGTCAAGCGTTGTAACGGAAGTGCCCTTTGGTCTGAAAATGCCGAATTTCTCAAGCAGAGCGTCAAATTTCTTTCTGTCTTCGGCAATGTCTATACCCTCGGCTGATGTGCCGAGAATATTAATACCGTTGTCATCAAGGTATTTTGTAAGTTTAATGGCAGTCTGTCCGCCGAAAGCAACCACAACGCCGATCGGCTTTTCAACCTTGATTATGTTCATAACGTCTTCGGGCGTCAGCGGTTCAAAGTAAAGTCTGTCGCCTGTGTCAAAGTCAGTAGAAACTGTTTCGGGGTTGTTGTTAATCAGTATAACCTCGTAGCCGAGTTCTTTGAGAGTCCATACACAGTGCACAGAGGAGTAGTCGAATTCAATGCCCTGTCCGATTCTGATAGGACCTGAACCTAAAACGATAATTCGTTCCTTTTCGCCTCTTTCAAGTTCACGGCTTTCGCAGGTTTTGTCGTAAGTTGAATAAAAGTATGGCGTTTCTGCCGAAAATTCTGCGCCGCAGGTGTCTACCATTTTGTAAACCGCATTTGTGTGGTAAGCGAGTGAAGAACCGCTGATTCTTTCGATAGCCTCGTCGGTGTAACCAAGCTTTTTACCTTTGATATACATATCCTTGCTGACAGGCGTATCATAAATAGCCTTTTCGTAGTCTGCAAGATTTTTAAGCTTGTATAAAAACCACTCGTCAATCATTGTGATGCGATGAATTTCATCAACGGAAACACCGTTTTTAAGTGCTCTGAATACACTGAAAAGTCTTAAATCATCATGGCTTTTGAGAGCTTCAATAATATCCGTGTTATTAATAGCTTTGTTGTTAAGCGTATCAAGACCGATTTCAGCACCTCTAACTGCTTTCATTATTGCCATTTCAAATGACGGCGCAATGCTCATAACCTCGCCCGTCGCTTTCATCTGTGTTCCGAGTTTTCTTGAAGCGTTAACGAATTTATCAAACGGCCATTTAGGCAGCTTAACTACAACATAGTCAAGCGTCGGTTCAAAGCATGCACAGGTTTTGCCCGTAACATCGTTTTTGATTTCATCAAGCGTGTAACCGAGTGCAATTTTTGTTGTAACCTTTGCAATCGGATAGCCTGTTGCTTTTGATGCAAGCGCAGATGAGCGTGAAACCCTCGGATTTACTTCAATAACGCTGTATTCAAAGCTTTCAGGGTTCAGCGCAAACTGGCAGTTGCAGCCTCCCTCAATTCCGAGTTCTGTAATAATATCAAGAGATGCAGAGCGAAGCATCTGGTACTCTTTGTCGGCAAGCGTAACGGCAGGCGCAATAACAATGCTGTCGCCCGTGTGAACGCCGACAGGGTCAAAGTTTTCCATAGAACAGACGGCAATAACATTGCCCACGCTGTCCCTCATAACTTCAAATTCAATTTCTTTCCAGCCTGCAATATATTTTTCAATCAGAACCTGCGTGATAGGGGACATCATCAGTCCTCTTTTGGCGTGTTCACGCAGTTCAGCCTCGTTATAGGCAACGCCGCCGCCCGCACCGCCGAGTGTAAACGCAGGGCGTATAATGACGGGATAGCCGATTTTATCTGCAATTTTTACCGATTCGTCAATCGTGGTTGCAATGTCAGACGGCACGCACGGCTGATTGATTTTCAGCATCGTGTCTCTGAACATCTGCCTGTCTTCAGCCTTGTCAATAGCCTCGGCGTCAGTTCCGAGCAGGCGGACACCCATTTCATCAAGATAGCCGTCTTTTGCAAGCTGCATACCGATAGTAAGTCCTGTTTGTCCGCCGAGACCGCACAAAATACTGTCGGGTCTTTCTTTTTCAATGATACGCTTAACCGTTTCTTCGGTCAGCGGCTCAAGGTAAATATGGTCGGCAAGCGCCTTGTCTGTCATAATTGTGGCAGGGTTAGAGTTGATAAGCACAACCTCAATACCCTCATCCTTGAGCACTCTGCACGCCTGTGCGCCTGCATAGTCAAATTCAGCCGCCTGTCCTATTACAATCGGACCTGAGCCGATGACAAGTACCTTTTTTATATCTTTGTTAAGAGGCATTATTCTTTACCTCCGATCATATTAATAAATCTGTCAAATAAAAATCTTGTGTCGTGCGGTCCGCTGCAGGCCTCGGGGTGAAACTGTACCGAAAACGCTTTTTTATCGGGGTAATCCACACCCTCGTTCGTGCCGTCATTTGCATTCACGTAACTGATAACACCGCCTGCTTTTTCAATATCTTCATTTATAACGGCATAGCCGTGGTTTTGTGAAGATATGTAGGTTCTGCCCGTTTTTAAATTCTTAACAGGCTGGTTAACACCGCGGTGGCCGTATTTAAGTTTAACTGTTTTGCCGCCCATTGCAAGTGCAAGTAGCTGATGACCGAGGCAGATACCGAAAATTGGAACTTTGCCGATTAATTTTTTCAGTTCTTCAATACATTCTTCGTTGTCGCTCGGGTCACCCGGTCCGTTAGACAGCATAATGCCGTCGGGATTTAACTTTAAAATATCTTCAGCCTTTGTGTTATAGGGAACAACAGCAATATTGCAGCCTCTTTTGGCAAGCTCTCTCGGAATATTATCCTTTTTGCCGTAGTCAATCAGCACAACATTGTATTTGTGGTTTTCACTCGGCACAAGGCATGGCTTTTCAACCGATGTGGATTTTACCGCATCGGTTATTTTGTATTCTTTAATTTTATCAAAATCGGCTTTTCTCGGGTCAGAGCAGATAACGGCATTCATAACACCGCTTTCACGAATGATTTTTGTAATCTCTCTCGTGTCTACATCATAAACGCCGATAATGTTGTTCTCTTTCAGATAATCGTCAAGCGTTTTGCCGCATCTGAAGTTTGACGGCTCTTTACAGTATTCACGCACAATGTAAGCACTTACGTAAGATTTAGTGCTTTCCGTATCCTCGTCAATAAAACCGTAGTTGCCGATAAGCGGAAAGGTCTGCATAACAATCTGACCGAAATAACTCGGGTCTGTCAGCGTTTCAATATAACCGCCCATACCTGTTGTAAAAACAAGCTCGCCTGTGATTTCGCCTGATGCACCAAAGCGTTTTCCCTCAAAAATCTGCCCGTTTGCAAGGCAGATGTAAACTGTTTCGTTAATCATAGTCATTAACCTAAAAGTTTAACTAACACTGCTTTCTGCGCGTGGAGCCTGTTTTCTGCCTCGTCAAAAATTTCATCTGCATGTTCTTCAAATACCTTTGCAGTGATTTCTTCTTCTCTGTGTGCAGGCAGGCAGTGAAGTACCATAGCACCGTCGTTTGCAGCAGCCATAACATCATCGTTAATCTGAAAATCTTTAAATACTTTTTCTCTTTCAGCCTTTTCTTCTTCCTGACCCATAGATGCCCATACGTCAGTGTAAAGAATGTCTGCACCCTTTGCACATTCAAGAATGTTGTCAGAGCAGGTGAATTTGCCGTTTTTCTGTGCCCATTTCATAATTTCAGCATCGGGCTTGTAATCATTCGGGCAGGCAACTGCACATTCCATGCCCATTTTGATTGCGCCTACAATAAGACTGTTTGCCATGTTGTTGCCGTCACCGATAAAGCAGAATTTCAGTCCGTCAAAAGTCTTTTTGTATTCACGGATTGTCATAAGGTCTGCAAGCACCTGGCAGGGGTGGCAGTAGTCTGTAAGACCGTTGATAATCGGAATAGAGCCGTATTCGGCAAGGTCTTCAACCTCTTTCTGCTCGAAGGTTCTGATCATAATTCCGTCAAGGTAGCGTGAAAGAACTCTTGCAGTATCCTCAACAGGCTCGCCTCTGCCAATCTGCAAATCCCTGTTTGAAAGGAAAAGTGCCTGACCGCCGAGCTGATACATTCCCGTTTCAAATGAAACTCTTGTTCTTGTTGAACTTTTCTGGAAAATCATACCAAGCGTTTTGCCTTTTAAATGGTGGTGTTCAATACCGTGCTTCGTCTCATATTTCAACTGGTCTGCAAGATTAAGAATATCAAGTATATCCTTCTGGCTTAAATCTGCAAGTTTTAATAAATGTTTCATTTTTCAATAATCTCCTTCAAAATTTTAAGACCTTTGTTCAGTTCATCATAACTGATGTTAAGGGCAGGCAAAAGCCTTACTTTTGTTTTTGCAGTCAGCACAAGCAGTCCGTTTTTCAGGCACTCGTCTGCAATTTCTTTGGCATTTTTCTCTGTTTCAATTCCGAGCATCAGACCCATTCCCGAAACAGATTTTACACCGTTTACATTTGCTAAAAATTCTTTTATATATCTGCTCTTTTCCGAAACACTGTTCAGAAAAGCATCATCTATCCTTGAAACTATTGATACTGCGCCGGCTGCGCAAACAGGGTTGCCGCCAAATGTTGAGCCGTGACTGCCGGGTGTCACGATATCCTTAACCTTGTCGCCGAATAAAACTGCACCCATCGGCAGACCGCCTGCAAGACCCTTTGCAGTAGAAACAATGTCAGGTTTAATATCAAAATTTTCATAAGCAAAATATCTGCCTGTTCTGCCGTTGCCAGTCTGCACCTCGTCGCAAATCATCAGAATATCTTTATCATCGGCGATTTTTTCAATAGCCTTAACAAAATCACAGTCAAGGCTGTTTACGCCGCCTTCGCCCTGAACACATTCAAACATAACGGCACAAACGTCATCTGTTATCATATCTTTAAGTGTGTTTACATCGTTGGCAGGGCAGTATTTAAAGCCGTCAGTCAAAGGCAAAAAGTCTTTGTGAAAAACATCCTGTCCCGTTGCCGCAAGCGTTGTAATCGTTCTGCCGTGGAAAGAGTTAACGAGCGTTATAATTGTGTGCCTGTCAGAACCGTATTTATCGGCACTGTATTTTCTTGCAAATTTTATTGCTCCCTCGTTGGCCTCTGCACCGCTGTTTGCAAAAAAAACTTTTTTCATTCCTGTTTTTTCGCAAAGAAGTTCGGCAAGCTTTGCGCAAGGCTCTGTGTAATAAAGATTGCTCGTATGCTGAAGTTTTACTAATTGTTCTTCAACTGCACTTTTCCATTCATCGTCACAGAAACCAAACGCAGTTACGCCGATTCCCGAGCCGAAATCTATATATTCCTTGCCCTGTTCGTCATAAGCGGTTGAGCCTTTGCCGTTTGTCAGCAAAACATCAAACCTGCCGTATGAATGGGCAACATACTCACTGTCAGTTTCTTTAATGTTCATATTGTTTTTCCTCTTATCTGCTCCTGAACATTGTTCCCATACCTTCATCGGTAAGAAGCTCCATAAGAATGGAGTGGGGAACACGTCCGTCAATTATAAATGCTTTTTTAACGCCCTCTCTGAGCGCATTTGTCATCGAGTCGATTTTCGGAATCATACCGCCGCCGATTATTCCCTCGGCAATAAGTGCAGGCACATCGCTGATGTAAACCCTGTGAATCAGCGTGCTGTCGTCATCTTTATCTCTCAAAAGACCTACCACATCTGTCATTGAAATAAGCGCCTCAGCATTAAGTGCGCCTGCAACTGCCGCCGCAACCGTGTCTGCATTAATGTTGTAGCAGTTGCCTTTTTCATCATAGCCGATTGTTGAAATAACAGGAATAAAGCCGTGGTTGAGCACTTCTTCAACAACCTCCATATTCACATCTGTTATTTCACCGACAAAGCCGTGTTTTTCATCAAGCGGTCTGCACTTAATCATATTGCCGTCCATACCTGAAAGTCCGATTGCGTGACCGCCTGAGTTTCCTATCTGGCAAACAAGGTCTTTGTTTACCTTTCCTGCAAGCACCATCTGAACAATGTTTACAGTGTCTTTGTCGGTAACCCTGAGTCCGTCTTCAAATTTGCTTTCAATGTTCATTGCTTTCAGCGTCTTGTTAATTTCAGGGCCGCCGCCGTGAACAAGAACAACTTTAATTCCTATTGTTGAAAGAAGTACTAAATCACGCATAACTGCGTCTTTCAGTTCTTCGTTAATCATTGCATTTCCGCCGTATTTTACAACGATGATTTTCTTTCGATACATCTGTATGTTCGGCAGTGCATGTGCAAGTATTTCCGCCTTCTGTGCATTATTTATATCCATAATCTATAATACCAACTTTCATTATTTCGCATGATTTTTTGTAGGGTGCGGCGTCCTCGACGCACCGTTAAATCAATTACTCTTTATCAAGTCCTGTAATCCCCGTTAATCTTTACATAATCATATATGTCGGTTTTCACTCTTTGCAAAACAATCCACCGGATTGTTTCTTGCCAAATTGCCTGTTCGCTGTTACTCACGCAATTTGGAAACTCGTTTGTGATTTAACACGAACGGCTCGGTTTTTTTCAATGTAGTTTAAGTCCGGTAATCCCCGTTAATCTTTACATAATCATATGTTAAATCACAACCCCATGCAGTTGCATTTTCATCACCCTGATTAAGATTAACAAGCACCTGAATTTCATCACTCTTTAAAATTTCTGCCGCTTTTTCTTCGCTGAATTCAATACCTGCGCCGTTTTTGCAGACATCAATCACACCGAATTCGCTTTCCAGTGAAACATCAACTTTGTTAATGTCAAATTCTGCGTCTGCATATCCGATTGCACAAAGAATTCTGCCCCAGTTTGCATCTTCGCCGAATATAGCACATTTGAACAGTGTAGAACCGATAACCGATTTTGCAATTATAATCGCATCATCTTTTGTCGGGCAGCCCGTGCATATGCATTCAAGCAGCTTGCCTGCACCCTCACCGTCCTTTGCAAGCATTCTGGTAAGATTAGCCATAACCTGATAAAGCCCTGCCTTGAATATTTCAAATGCCTCATTTTCCTGCGTAATTTCATCGTTTCCTGCAAGGCCGTTTGCCATAACAGACACCATATCGTTTGTAGATGTATCACCGTCAATGGAAAGGCAGTTGTATGTCACCTTAACAATTTCATTAAGTGCTTTTTGCAGCATCTCGGCTGAAATTGCAGTATCCGTCGTAATAAAGTTAAGCGTTGTTGCCATATTCGGGTGAATCATGCCCGAGCCTTTTGCCATACCGCCGATTGTGCACGTTTTGCCGTCAATTTCAAACTGAACGGCATATTCTTTTTTGATTGTGTCGGTCGTCATAATCGCCGTTGCACATTCAATGTTACCCGTGCAGGATAAACCCTCTGCCAAATCGCCGATTTTGTTTTCAATCGGTTCTATCGGTAAAACCTGACCGATAACACCCGTTGATGCAACAATAACCTCTTCAGGCTTAATTCCAAGCACATCGGCAGTCAGTGCACACATTTTTTCAGCCTTTTCAATACCGTCTGCATTGCAGGTGTTGGCATTTTTTGAGTTCACTATAACCGCCTTTGATTTACCGCCTGTCTTTTCAAGATTTGCCTTTGTAACAAGTATCGGCGCACCCTTAACTTTGTTTGTCGTGTAAACTGCCGCCGTGCTGCAAATCGTGTCGGATAAAATCATTCCCAGGTCGTTTTTGTGGGGCGCATCAGGGTTGCTCGGCTTTTTTATTCCGCAGTAAACGCCGTTTGCTTTAAAGCCTTTCGGGGCGCATACGCCGCCGTCAATTATTTTAAATTCCATTTTTTTATTCTCCTAAAACAAGTCCTTTTTTCTCGTCAATACCCATAGCAAGATTCATACACTGAATTGCCGCACCCGATGCACCTTTGCCTAAATTGTCAAAGCGTGAGGTGATTACAATTCTGTCATCATTGCCGTTTACTTCAATTTCCATATCATCTCTGCCGTCAAAATTGTTGGCGCCGATCATATTTTCAGTGTAGCCGAGTCTTCGGACTTTTACAAATTCCTGCCCGTCATAATGCTCAGCGAGAATATCACGAACATTTTTCAGACTGCATTTCTTTTTCAGCATATCTGCAAAAAGCGGTATGCTCACTACCATTCCGCATTTGTAGTCGCAGATCATCGGGCTGAAAATCGGAGCTTTTGAAAGCTTTGAAACAGCAACCATTTCTTTCAAATGCTTGTGATTCTGAGTCAGCGCGTATTGCCTCGGCGAGGCAAGTTCAGGGTCTCTTTCTGCATCTTCGTATTGAGCGATAGCCTTGTTGCCGCCGCCGCTGTAGCCCGAAACTGCAAAGCAGGTGAGAGGATAATCCGCATCAATAATTCCGTGTTTTACAAGCGGATGAACAATCGAGTTGAAACCGCTTGCGTAACAGCCCGGGTTTGCAATAAGATTGTTTGAAATTATCTTTTCCCTGAATTCTTTGCCGAGTTCGGGAAAACCGTATGCCCATTTCGGGTTTGTTCTGTGTGCCGTTGATGCATCAATTATCTTTGTCCTGTTATTTTCAAGCAGGGTAACCGCCTCAACTGCAGCTGCATCGGGCAGGCAAAGAAAAGTAATGTCGCTCTCGTTTATGAATTTTTTGATTTCCGTCGTGTCTTTGCGCTTGTCATCATCTATTTTTAAAAGTTCAATATCATCTCTTGCAGACAGCCTGTCCTTAATTCTTAAACCGGTTGTGCCTGCCTGTCCGTCAATAAATACTTTAATCATAAATATACATCTTTCCATAACTTTATTATATTTCTTTTCTATTATATACTTGCAGATACTTTTGTCAATAGTAAAGAATGAAGTTGTTATATTTATACAATAAAATGTATATTTATACAAAAATTAAATTGCTTTTGTAACTGATTTTGCCGTGTATCATAGAATATAAAACGGGGAGTTATCCCCGAATTGCAGATAATTTGCAGGAGTGATTATATGAATCTGAAAGAATTTTTTGCATCGCTTAACGGCAAATTTATTGATGTTGACGGAGCAGGGAGCAAGACAAATAAAAATCAGTGTGTTGATGTTATAAAGGCATACTGCAGTCGTGTTTTCGGCGTTCCGATTTCCGAAATGAGCGGTTACGGTGATGCGTGGGAATATTACACGAATTTTTCATCAAAGCCTGCCATTACTCCTTATTTTAATAAGCTGGCTTATAAAAAAGGTTTCAACTTCAGAGCGGGGGATATTGTCGTATGGAAAAAGGATATTAATTCAATAAATGCGGGTCATATCGCAGTTGCAACAGGTAAGTACACTTCTTCTACTGTTGAAACTTTTGACCAGAATTTTCCGAACAGAACCCCCTGCCATTTTGAAATTCACAGTCACAGCAAAATTTACGGAGTGCTGCGCCCGAAAGATTACAGTAAAGTAACGGGGGAAGGCGGCGGCACTGATTTGCTTTTAGGCACAGGCAGTTTTCCAAAGCCTGTTAAATGGCAGAACGGCAGTACAAAAGAGACCGTTTTTAAAATGAACGATTTAAGCGAAGAAATCGGAGTAATTTCAAAACACGAAGGTGCACTTTGCTACAGCAAATCGGGCAATTCTTATGTTGTTGTGTATGATCTTGACGATACAGATAAGCATAAAGTCGGCTTTGTTAAGTATGCAGGCGGTGTGGATTATGCGCCTCCCGAAAGCAAAACCTATAAAAACGGCAGTACTCCCGAAATTGTTTATGCCGATACTGCAAAAAAGACAAAAACAGGCTCGCTTGATATAAACGAAACCTGTTATTGCCTCGGAAAAATAGACGGTATGTATCTTGTGCTCTATAAAGTTAACGGCACATCGCTCCAAAAATGCGGCTTTGTGTCTTACCACGGCGGTCTTGATTAATCTATTTTTGTTACGAAATTCAAAATAATTCGTAGGGGCGGATATTATCCGCCCGTTTGATTAATGAAAATTATTTGTTAAAAGAGGAGTGTTTTATTTTATGAAAAAAGAATTCAGCAAAATGATTGTTGTCACTGCTGTTTTGATTGCAGTGTTCAACATTATAGTATATTGGATTGCTGTTTTTAAAGACCTTAATCCTGACAGTACAATGCCTGTTTCATCAATGGTGCAGATTTTCGGTGCAATCCTGAGTTATTGTCTGTATCAACTGGGACTTAAGAACAGCCGTAATAAATACGGCATCGACGCAAACGGTCAGCCGTTTAAACTCAATGACAGTTCATCTCAATATGATTCGGAATAAAAAAACGGTTTAAATCAAATGATTTAAACCGTTTTTGGAGCTGATAGGCGGACTTGAACCGCCGACCTCGTCCTTACCAAGGACGCGCTCTACCGCCTGAGCCATATCAGCATATGCATAAAAAAATGGCGACCCGGAACGGACTTGAACCGTCGACCTCCTGCGTGACAGGCAGGCGTTCTAACCAGCTGAACTACCGGGCCACAACTCTTGCAAGTGGTATTATACGAAATAAGGACTTATTTGTCAAGAGTTAATTTTAATAATCAATGATTTTTGCAAATAATAACGGGCAGAAATTACTTCCGCCCGCCGTTTATATAATTGTTTGTTATAGAATTTTTTGTGGATTAAACAATACCCTGTGCCATCATTGCATCTGCAACCTTAAGGAAGCCTGCGATGTTAGCACCCGCAACGAGATTGCCTTCCATACCGTATTTCTTAGCAGCCTCACAACTCTTTTTGTAGATATTTTCCATAATTTCTTTAAGTTGTGAATCAACATCTTCAAATGTCCACGGCTTTCTGCCGCTGTTCTGGCACATTTCAAGCGCTGATGTAGCAACACCGCCTGCGTTTGTAGCCTTTGCAGGTCCGAAAAGTACGCCGTGTTCCTGGAAAACAAGAACTGCCTCTGGTGTTGACGGCATATTTGCACCTTCGCAGACTGCGATTACGCCGTTTTCAACAAGTTTTTTGGCAGATTCTTCGTCAATCTCATTCTGAGTAGCGCAGGGAAGAGCAATATCGCATTTTGTAGACCAAACGCCGCTGCAGCCCTCGTGGTATTCAGCGTCTGTGTGAACGCTTACATATTCTTTAATTCTTTTTCTTTCAACTTCTTTAAGTTCTTTGATAAGGTCAAGGTCGATACCGTTTTTATCAACAATATAGCCGTTTGAGTCGCTCATTGTAATAACTTTTGCGCCGAGCTGAGTTGCCTTTTCACAAGCATAAATTGCAACATTTCCCGAACCTGAAAGGCAGACTGTCTTGCCGTTGAAGGAATTGCTGTGGTCGTTGAGCATTGCCTCTGTGTAGTAGCAAAGTCCGTAGCCTGTAGCCTCTGTTCTTGCAAGTGAGCCGCCGTATGAAAGACCTTTGCCCGTAAGTACGCCTACATTTTCATTTCGCAGTCTTTTGTACTGACCGAAAAGGAAACCGATTTCTCTTCCGCCTACGCCGATGTCGCCTGCAGGAACGTCTGTATCAGCGCCGATGTGCTTTGAGAGTTCTGTCATAAAACTCTGGCAGAAGCGCATAACTTCCATATCACTCTTGCCCTTAGGGTCAAAGTCAGAACCGCCCTTACCGCCGCCGATAGGAAGACCTGTAAGGCTGTTCTTGAAAATCTGTTCAAAACCGAGGAATTTGATGATTCCTTCATATACCGATGGGTGGAAACGAAGACCGCCCTTGTATGGTCCGATTGCACTGTTGAACTGAATTCTGTAGCCACGGTTAATCTGAACCTTTCCGTTGTCATCTACCCACGGAACTCTGAATTTTATAATTCTTTCAGGCTCCACAATGCTCTCAAAAATGCCGCGCTCAATGTATTCAGGGTGAGCGTCTGCAACAGGAGCAAGCGATTCAAGAACTTCGAAAACGGCCTGATGAAATTCAGGTTCATTCGGGTTGCGCTTAATAACTCGCTGGTAAAGACCTGCAAGATATTCGTTGTTAATACTCATATTGTTTTCCTCCCATATTTTGTTTATGCAAATATTTTACTACACTAAAGTGTTGTTGACAATGCACAAATTTTCAGAAATGTTTTTGTGCAATTTGAAAAAAACTATACACATTTAACAGAAATCGGTCAATTTTTTATGAGCAGTTACTCACAAAAATGGTGAGCAGTTACTCACAATATACAGTGTGACTGCAATTATTTACATACTATTGATAGAAAACATAAAGAAAAAAGGAGCAAAACGCTCCTTTTATATACCATATGTTGATGTAAGCGGATCTTTGAATAATGGAATCAGCGGAGGTGCAAATGTAAAAATGATAAACACTGATGCAATTAAAATAAGCGCAAATATTGAAATATTGCTTAAAAGGTTACTGTTCTTGCCGAAGTTTTTCGTTATCATATAACTGATTAAAAAGGAAAATCCAACGCCGATATAAAATGAAAGTATATCAACAAACATACTTTCACTTCCCGTTATGCCCTGATAACTGTAATAAAAAGCGATTGTAAAAATTATTCCGCCTGTTATTCCTGCCGCTTTAGCAGGAAAGAAACTGTTCTTTTTGTCAAATAAAAAATATTCGGCAATACACCAAATAAAATAGGGAAAAAACAATAATTTCTGATGTTCCCACACACTTTCGTTAACAGGGCAGAATAACCCGACAATAACTGAATTATTCAGCCATTCAAATAAAAAGTGATTTATTGTTCCGAAAAGAGATACAAATATAAATCCGAAAAGCTCAAAATTAAACAGCTTCTTGCTCATATAAATCACCGATATATTATATGAGTTTAAATTTTACTTATTCTGATTAAAATCAATTTGTACGGTGCGGCGTCCTTGACGCACCGTATATAGCAATTAGCTCTATTCAACACAGTAGGGGAGGGTCTCTGTGCCCTCCCGAAATTTTTTCGCCGCAGCATATTTCACAGCATCACTTTTCATATGTCAAAAACATATTTCATAAATCTCGCTGTTAATTTTTTACTGGGTGAGAGGGTGGGATTCTCTTCTCAACTATCGAAAGGTGCACTGTACCTTTCTCCCTAATTTTTTTCGGCTTACACCTCAAAATTTGGAGTTCGTTTCTCATCCCACCATATCATACCGAAAACAAAAAAGACACCCGATGGTGTCTTTTTTATTTTGGCGCAGAGGGTGGGATTCGAACCCACGCGCCCTTTCGGACAAACGGTTTTCAAGACCGCCTCGTTATGACCACTTCGATACCTCTGCTCAACTGCCTCAATATATTATCATATCGCTTTATAATTGTCAAGTGTTTTTTTTAAACAAAAAACCACGGCGTTTTTACCGTGGTATAGCATATCGGGTTATTAGCCTTCCTGCTGTCTTTTTGCGAAACATTCACTGCAATATACAGGTCTGTCATCTCTCGGAACGAAAGGAACTTTACATTCTGCTCCGCATTCAGCACAAACAGCATCGTGCATTTCTCTCGGTGCTCTTGCAGCTGCTTTTCTTGCATCACGGCAGGCTTTACATCTCTGCGGCTCATTTACAAAGCCTTTTTCAGCGTAGAACTCCTGCTCACCGGCAGTGAAAATAAATTCATTTCCACAATCCTTGCAAACTAATGTCTTGTCTTCGTACATAATACATACCTCTAAAAAATTTTTTGACTTAGAAGGAAACCTCTTTAAGTTTCTTTCGGATTCGCTGCAAAGCATTATCAATCGCTTTTGGTGATTTGCTGAGCCTTTCGCCAATTTCGCTGTAACTGCATCCAACCATATGTAATCTTAAAACGCTGTTTTCGAATTCAGAAAGATTATTTTTGAGCAGATTAGTCAGTAAGGATACGCTTTCTTGTGCAAGGAAAGAATCTTCGGCGCTTAAATATGCTGAACTGTCTCCCACAAATTCTTCCTCAAGAGGAACTACGTCTTTGTCGGGAATATCTTTTTTTCTGTTCAGCTTTCTGAGCGCTGTTTGAATAGAATTATTAATACAAGTAAAACAGTAAGTGCTGAATTTTGCACCCTTTGAGCGGTCATAGGATTTAACTGCTGCCAAAAGACCTATCATACCTTCCTGAACAAGGTCGTCCTTATCAAGAGAAGTATTGATGAATTTTACTGCGGCAGCCTCTACTGCACCCCTGTATTTTTTGATAATAAGGTTGACGGCCTCATTATCTCCTTCTTTTGCCAGTGAAAGAATTTCGTTTTCAGTTTTATCGCTAAACTTATCCATAATTCCCCCACATAATATCATAATATAACAAAAATCATATATAGTCAAGACAT